>JANMPL010000311.1:0-2969 GCA_031369845.1 Chloroflexota bacterium | reverse complement strand
ATCCCCGGCAGGATCGCCAGTCCCAGTGACTGATCCGCCAGGGCACCGCCGATCGCGGCCCCGACCGGGAAGCCGAGGAAGTTCATCGCCATCGATACGGCGAACGCTCGACCGGTCCAGGCGGGATCCGTTCGCCGCTGGCGGATCGTGAAGAGCGCGATGTCGAGCGGCCCATTGGCGAGCCCCGCGATGATCGCCCAGCCGGCGAGGAAGGCCAGGCCAACCACTGGGTCGATGGCGTCGATCAGCGCCGGCGGCAGGAGCAGCAGGAGGGCCGGCGCGAACACGACCATCGGGTAGACGAGGAGCGGCCACTCCCGGTCGCGGGTATCCATGCGCCCGAAGATCAGCGCTGAGACCATCCCGGCAAGGCCGGACAGCGCGAAGACCACACCCACGAAGATTTCCGAGTAGCCGAGGCGGTCGAGGACGATGAGCGGCACGGCGATCGTCGTGATCCCGCCGGCGAGGTTCAACGACGAGATCGAAAAGGCGAGGCCACGGATCGTCTGATTCCGCCACGCGTACCGAAGGCCGTCGAGGGCGTCCTGCAGGAGCCTGCCGGTCGAGTCGACCGCTGTCGGTGGATCCGGGATGCCGAGCATCGCGAGCGCCGCCAGGCCGAACGCCACGGCCGTTCCGACGAGGGCGAGCGGGCCGCCGAAGATCGCGACAAGCCCGGCCGCCAGCGGTGGCCCGAAGATCGTGGCGATGACGTAGCCGTTCGAGTCGACGGCGTTGACCCGCTCCCACAGGTGCTCCGGGACGATGATCGGGAACAGGCTCCGCAGGCCTGTCTGGCTGAGGATCGCCGTCAACGACGAGACCGCCGTGATCAGCACGAGGAGCCACGCCGGCAACGCATCGATCAGCGACAGGATCGCGATGAGGGCGAGCGCGACGAGGGCGACCACGTAGTCGAGCCGGACGAGACGCATCCGGCCATGGCGGTCGAGGAGCGCGCCCGCGATCGGGCTGACGAGGATTCCGGGCAGGGTCGCGGCGAGGGTCACGAGACCGGTCAGCGCGGGCGAGCGGTACTCGACGAGCGTGAACAGGACGATCGCGATCGAGACCATGGACTGGGCGATCCGGGCGATGATCATCGCCGCGAGGATCCGCGGCAGCCACGGAACGGCGAGCAGCGCCCGGTAGGAGGTCTCCGACGCGGGGTTGGCCCCGCTCACGTCGCGGGCTGGTCCGGGGAGACCCAGCGGCGATCGAGGGCGAGATGGATCACAGTCGGGCGGTCGCTCGCGAGTGCCTGGCGAAGGGCGGGCTCGAAGCCGGCGTCGGTGTCGACCTTCACGCCCCGCGCCCCGCACGCGCGCGCGATCGCCGCGAAGTCGACCGGCCCGAGGTCCGTAGCGATGGCGGAGCCAGGACTTCGGCGCTCCTGGTGCATCCGGATCGTCCCGTAGCGCTCGTTGTCGAAGACGACGGCGATGACGCGGGCCTTCTCGCGGACGGCGGTCTCCAGCTCGGCCATCGTCATCGCGAACCCGCCGTCGCCGGCGATCGCAACGACCGCCCGATCGCGATGGACGAGGGCGGCGGCAATCGCAGCGGGCAATCCGTAGCCCATCGCCCCGGACGTCGGGCCGAGGAAGGTCCCGGGCCGGCGAAACCGGAAGTGCCGGGCGAGCCACAGTCCGAAGTTGCCGGCGTCGGTCGCGACGATCGCATCGTCAGGGAGGACCCGCCGCAAGGTCCCGATCGTGTGCGCCGGATGAACGCCCGGGCCGGACCACTCAGTGTCGTCGACGGCGGCGGCCGCCTCCCAGGCCTCGCGGTCCGCGTGATTCGTCAGGCGCCGCGCATCAACCGTGACGGCATCAAGAACGGAGCCCTGCAGCCGCGTCACGGCGGCCCGCAGGAACGTCCGGGCGTCCGATCGCACAGAGATCGCCGGCGGGGCCAGCCCATCGCGGCCGGCAAGCGGTTCGATATCGACGTGGGCCCAGCGCTGGTCGGCCGCCGGGATCGTGTAGCCGAAGCTCGTGATCTCCGAAAGGCGGCAACCGAGGACGAGCAGCGCATCGGCCCGCTCGAGCCGCTCCCTGACGGCCGGCGGGCTGCCATAGCCCGCCATCCCGAGATATAACCGATGATCATTCGAGATGACGTCGCCGCGCCGCCAACCGGAGATGACCGGGACGTCGAGGAGCTCCGCTAGCCTGAGCAGGTCGGTCGAGGTCCGGGCGCGGAGGACGCCGCCGCCGGCGAGGATCACCGGCCGCTCGGCCGAGGCGAGGAACTGGAGGATCGAGCGGACCTCGTCAGGCTCGGGTCGGGGCGGAGCCGGGCGAGCGGTATCGAGCGGTGTTCCGGCCGGGATCTCCTCGTCGAGGAGGTCCTCAGGGATGGAAAGAAGCACCGGGCCCGGCCGACCGACGAGCGCGGCGCGGATCGCGTCGCCGACGACAGCCGGGACCTCCGCCGCGGTCCGAATCTCGGCGGCGTGGGGCGTGAGCCCGCCGAGCGTGGTCGCCTGCTCGATCTCCTGGAACGCCTCCCGGCCTCGGAATCGCCGCTCGACCTGCCCGACGAGGGCGAACATCGGGCTGGAGTCCTGGCGGGCGGTGTGGATGCCGATCGCGAGGTTCGCGGCGCCGACGGCGCGGGTCGCAAGGCAGATCGCGGGGCGGCCGGTCAGCTGGCCGTGGGCCTCGGCCATGAATGCAGCGGCGCCTTCGTGGCGGGTACTGACAATCCGGATGCCGGCGGCGTCGAGGCCCTCGAGGAGACCGAGGAAGCTCTCGCCGGGCACCGTGAATGCGTAGCGCACCCCGACGGCGCGAAGGGCATCGGCGATGTACCGCCCGACTGTGCGGGCGGGTTCCGGCTCAGCGGCGGCTTCAGGTTCGGGTTCCGGCTGAACGGCGCCTTCGGGCTCCGGATCCGCGATGGGCTCGGGCTCGGCTTCAGCAACAGGCTCGTGTTCGGGGGCAAGCTCGGGTTCGGGGGCA
>JANMPL010000299.1:0-5181 GCA_031369845.1 Chloroflexota bacterium | reverse complement strand
CGATCGCGTCGGAGGCGCGTCGCGTCGTGCACCTGGCGGCGCCCGAGATCGATCTCGTCGGCGATCTTGCCGTCGGAGATGACGAGCACCCGATCGGCGTAGGCCGCGGCCTTCGAATCGTGGGTGACGAGGACGACCGTCTGGTGCCGCTCGACGCACGACCGCCAGAGAGCGTGAAGGATCTCCGTGCCGGTCGTGTAGTCGAGGTTGCCGGTCGGCTCGTCGGCGAAGAGGAGCGCGGGCCTGGTCACGAGCGCCCGGGCCACCGCGACGCGCTGTTGCTCGCCGGCCGACAGCTCATCGGGCTTGTGATGCTCCTTGCCGGCGAGGTCCACGAGGGCGATGACGTCGCGAATCCGTTCGGCGAGCTCGCCACCCCGCGTGTCGTGGCCGGCGATCGTGAACGGCAGCGCAACGTTCTCGGTGACGTCGAGCAGCGGGATCAGGTTGAACGACTGGAAGACGAAGCCCGTCCGATCGCGTCGGAGGCGCGTCGCGTCGTCGTCGGAGAGCTGGCTGATCGATTTGCCCTCGAGCTCGACCTCGCCAGAGGTCGGGCGATCCAGGCCGCCGAGGAGCTGCAGAAGGGTGCTCTTCCCGGATCCGGACGGACCCATGAGCGCCACGAACTCGCCCGCGACGACTGAGAGCGAGACGCCTCGCAGCGCATCCACGGTCTGGGCACCGAGCCGGTATCGCTTCGTGAGGTGGCGCGCCTCGAGGATCGGGGGCATCCCCGGCAGTGTAGCCGCGCCGCGCGGCGCCAAGGAGGGCCTACCCCGGACTCGCGACGGCGCGCCAAGGCAACACGCGAGCGTCAGCCGCCGAGGAAGAAGCCCGTCACGTCCCCGACGATCGTGTCCATGAGCCCAGCCGGTGTCGAGGGCTCGGCGACACGGAGCGAGCCGGTGGTGGCGGGCCTGGCGATCACCAGATCGCCGTCGCTCGTGCCGTCGCCGTTTCGGTTGCCGCTGATTCGCTCGTCACGCCCGAAGCCAACGCCGATCGGATCGGTCGGCTCCGGGGGCATCGTCCTGACCGGGGTCGGGACCGGAGTCGGCACCGGGGTCGGCTTGGGCGTTGCCCGCGGCGTGGATTTGCCGGTCGAGCTCGTCTTCGTGGTGGTGCCGCCGCCCGACGATCCGCCGCACTTGTCGGCGAAGAGCACGGTCCACATCTTCTTGCCGGTTGGGCCCTTGTAGGCGCCGATGCCGATGACGTCCCAGCGCTTGCCCATGATGTTCGACCGGTGGCCGGGCGACGCCATGAACTGCTTGTGAATGGTTTTCGTGGCGGAGTCGTCGGGATAGTTGTTCCAGCCGATGTTCTCGCCGGCGATCGAGTAGCAGTAGCCCTTCGAGTCGAGCACGGAGAAGACGGTCTTGCCCGATGGCGGAATGTTGTGGCTGAAGTAGCCGCGGACGATCATGTCCTTGCTGCGCGACCGGGCGATCGACGTGAGGGTCGAGTCCACCTTGAGGGCGCGGAGGCCGGCCGCGGCGCGTGACTGGTTCGTCAGCGCCACGAGCTGCCGCTCCGATGTCGAGCTGAACTGGCCCGAGCTCCACGCGTCCGTCGGGCTCGGCGCCGCGAACAGGCCGATCGCCGTCATCGAGAACGCCAGGGCGACGATCATCGGAAAGCGGCGCGGCGTGACGGTGAGGCGCGGAGTGGCGTGGGTCGGCTGGACGACTGGGGTGAAGCTCATACGTTGCAGGGTCTCGTTCGCTCGCCCGGAGTGGGGTCCGGTGATGTCCTGACCCTAGGTGGTGGCTTGCTTGGAGTCCGCGGGGCGATGGTCCCGGGAGCCTCGCCCAGCGGTACCACGTCCCCCACTGCACGTCACCAAAACGCACCAGATCGTTGTCCGCAGGCCCCGGAATCGGCGTTCCGAGTGGACTCTTGGTCGCCGCGACCGGTACCAATCGCCGATCCCCAGCGGGCTCATGTCCGGCTATCGTCGGAGACCTGATCTCCACGAGGTCCCATGGCACCGCCGACCCTGACCGTCACTGGCCGCGCATCGAAGCGCGGACTCATCCCCCGCCAGCCGCCAGCCGACCGCCTGATCGCGGGCATCGAGACGTGGCTTCGGCTCGAGTACCCGGACATCGTCCGCTCTTCCCGGACGCGGACGTCGTCGACGGGCGCCCGGGAGTTGCTCGTCGGCCTCCACCCGGCCGCGGACGAGTTCGCGATCACCGCGACCGACGAGGGTGACGTCACGATCTCGGCGCTGCTGGCGCCGGTCGGTCCCGGTTACCAGACATTCGCCGCGCGGCTCGCCCAGCGGATCGGGCTCGAGCACGAGATTTCATGGACCTCGAACGGCGTCGAGGGTTCGGCCGAACCGGACCTGGCGGCGGCTGGTGACCGGGCGAGCGTCGAACAGTCGTACCTCACGTGGCTCGGCAGCGCCCTCATCGCGGCGCGCGACGCACGGCGGCGTGGGATCGGCGCGATCCATCTGGGAACGCCGGCCGGCGTCGTGTTCAACTTCGATGGGGCGATCGCGACGAGCCTCGGACCGCGCGACGACGCGTGGCTGGATGCGGCCCTCGCCGATTCGCGTCTCGCCCTCGACATCACGCCGTGGTGGGCCGACGCGACCGATGCCCGATGCTTCCTCAACCGGGCGCTCTGCCTCATGTGGACCGACGTTCGCTGGCGGCAGCCGGTGGACGATGCGGAGCGGGCCCTCCACGAGGAGGTCGTTCGCCTGCTGTCGCACGCCTTCCCCCTCGACCCGTCGCTCCCCTACCCCTGGCGGGAGTGGAAGGAGCTGAACGGTTTCCGCGGCACCGCGGACGCGATGACCCGCCAGGTCGAGACGCGCGCGGCGAAGGGGCCGAAAATGCCGCTCGTCGGCTACCGGCGCGAGCCGATTCGGATCCTCCATGAGGGCTGGGAGCTCGACGTCCCGGGCGGGTTCTCCGAGCACCGGACCGAGGACGAGTGGTTTGGCGCCGAGGCTGGCCGCTCGATCACGCTGGCCGCCACCCAGACAGGCACGGTCGCGGGCCCGATGAGCGCCGACGACTTCCTGCTCCAGGTCGCCCCGGATCTCGGCCGCGAGCCTTTGACCCACCGTTCCGGCGAGCTCGTCGGGCGGGCGCGCCTGTCGACCGATGCGAGCTCTGGGGTGGAAGTCGGCGTCCTCGAGGGCTTCTCGGCGGTCCGAGGGCTCGGGGCCGCAATCCGGATCGTGTTCGACGACTCGGCCGACTGGCAATGGGCGCTCGACATGTGGCGCGCCCTTGCGCCCGCCGGGCGCGGCACTGTCGCCACCGCCCAGGCATCGTCGGTCGCTCGAGGGTCGTTCGAGGCGGCCTTGACCCGGCCGCGAGCCGTGCCCCGCTAGCTGCGAGCCGCGCGCGCGTCACGCTGAGCAGCCGCCGGCGGTTGCTTGGTTCGCCTGGCGTAACAACGGGGCCGGCGCTCAGGTCCCGTAACGCGCGCTGAACGCCTCGTACGTGGCCGCGATCGGGGCCGGGGCACCGTCGATCTCGTCGTCATCGGCCTGATCGAGACCGAAGCGGCGCGCGTCGGGCGTCTTCACGCCGTTGCCGGTCAGGAGCGCGACGACCTCGTCGCCGTCACGGATGACGCCGCGACGCCGGGCGGCCTCGACGGCAGCGAGCGTCACGCCGCCGGCCGTTTCGACGAAGATCCCCTCCGCGGCGGCCAGCCGGCGGATCGTGGCCGCGGTGTCGACATCCGGGATCGCCTCGATCGAGCCGCCGGTGCGCCGAACCAGGTCGAGGGCGTACGGCCCGTCGGCGGGGCTCCCGATCGCTAGCGATCGGACGATCGTGTCGGGCCGGCGAACCGGCTCGATCCGATCCGTGCCCGCGGCGAAGGCCGTGGCGACCGGCGAGCAGCCCTCGGGCTGGCCGCCGACAAACCGCACTTCCTTGGCCTCGACTAAACCGATCGCAATGAGCTCATCGAAGCCCTTGGCGACCTTCGTGAAGAGCGACCCGGACGCGATCGGTGAGACGAGGACGTCCGGCAGGCGCCAGCCGAGCTGCTCGGCGATCTCGAATGCGAGCGTCTTGCTCCCCTCGGAATAGAAGGGGCGGAGGTTGACGTTGACGAAGGCCCAGCCCTCCTCGTCGGCGATCTCGAGGCTGAGCCGGTTGATGTCGTCGTACGTGCCGTCGACGCGGACGACGGTTGCGCCGTAGCCAAGGGCGTGGTCGACCTTGGCGGGCTCGAGGTCCGACGGGACGAAGACGAAGGCACGGAGCCCGAGCGCGGCCGCAGCGGCCGCGGTAGCCCCGGCGAGGTTGCCGGTCGAGGCGCAGGCGAGCGTGTCGAAGCCGAATTCCACGGCGCGGGCGGCGGCCACCGCGACGACGCGGTCCTTGAAGCTGAGTGTCGGGTTGCGGGTGTCGTCCTTCAGCCAGAGCCGCTCGACGGCGATCTGTTGGCCCAACCGGTCGGCGGGGACGAGGGCCGTCGAACCGACAGCGAGCCCCCGCGCGGGTGCTGCCGAGACGGGCAGCAACTCGAGATAGCGCCAGATGCCGGGCGCCCGCTTGGCGATCGCGTCGCGGGTCAGCGTCCGCTGAGCGATGTCGAAGTCGTAGACGACCTCGAGGGGGCCGAAACAGCCGGCGCAGACGTAGTTCGGACCGATCTCCTCGGGCCGGCCGCATGCCCGACAGCGCATCCCGAGGACGTGGTGAGGCCGTGGCTGCGTCGGCGCCCGACGGTGCGGTCGGGGTCGCGGGTGTCTGGCTCTTGGTCGGCGTCTCGATCGTCATCGGTCTGTCTCCGTCCGGGGCGCCTCACGGGACGCCTGCCGGGGATGGATGAGAGTGACGACGAAACCAAGAGACCCTTCCTGGAGAGGAAGGGTCTTCAATCCCTTATCTCGCAGGAGGACCTGCCCGGATTTGGCACCTTGCCGACGTCGCCGCCGGTAGGTTGTCGGGCTTCACAGGGCCGGTCCCTCCGCCACTCTTGATAAGGCTATTCAGTTGCCGGTTACGGTAACGGCGAACGGTGCCGTCGGTCAACCCCTCGCGATCGGGCGTGTGAACGGACAGCGATTCTGTCCGAGTTAAGCGGACAGCGACTTTGTCACCCTCGATCCCATGGAGACGAGGGAGGCAATCACCTTGGATACTCGAGCCCAGCAGCGCCTGTTGGTGCTGACCCATGTGCTGGCGGGCG
>JANMPL010000260.1:0-12025 GCA_031369845.1 Chloroflexota bacterium | reverse complement strand
CCGAAGGCGCGCCTGCGCGAGCGGTCGGAGGAGCTCCTGGGTCTGGTCGGGCTCGACCCGGCGACGTATCGGGACCGCTACCCGATGCAGCTGTCCGGCGGTGAGCGGCAGCGCGTCGGGGTCGCCCGGGCGCTCGCCGCGGATCCGCCGATCATGCTCATGGACGAGCCGTTCGGCGCCGTCGACCCGATCGTTCGCGACCGGCTCCAGAACGAGTTCCTGCGCCTCCAGGAGTCGATCGCCAAGACGATCCTGTTCGTGACCCACGACATCGACGAGGCGATCAAGATGGGCGACCTCGTCGCCGTCTTCCAGACCGGTGGTGTCCTCGCCCAGTTCGGGAGTCCCCTCGACATCCTGGCGGCACCCGCGTCGGAGTTCGTCGCTCGATTCGTCGGCCAGGACCGCGGGCTCAAACGGCTGTCGCTCCTTCGCGTCTCGGACATCGGGCTGCAGAAGGCGACGACGGCACGACCCGGCGACAGCGCCGCCGATGGGCGGCGCCGGGCGCTCGATGACCCGCAGCGCTATCTGCTTCTGATCGATCAGGCCAACCGGCCGCTGGGCTGGATCGCCCACGGCGATATCCCGTCAGATGGCGAGCTGACCGAAGCGATGGCCAATCCGGTATCGCCAACTGTCAACAAGCGGACGACGCTCAAGGACGCCCTGTCGATGATGCTCGACGCCGACGTCCAGACCGGGATCGTCGTCGATCGCGACGGCGCCGTCCAGGGCCTCCTGACCGTGGACGCCGTCGCCGAGAAGATGCGGGCCGGCGAACACGCGCCAGCGTTCGCGCAGGTGCTCGAGCCGGAAGAGCCGGGCGAGCCGGGACCGATCGAGGCGGAGCACATCGAAAAAGAAGTCAGGGCCTGACGCCGTGCAGCCGGGCAAGCCGCTCATCGACTGGGTCTGGATCGTGGAGCACCTCGACGACATCCTCGAACGGACCCTCCAGCATCTCCAGCTGACGATCATTCCGCTCGCCATCGGGTTCGTGCTGTCGCTGATCCTCGCGATCTGGGCCGTCCGCCAACCGCGTGTCTACGGGCCGGTGACCGCAGTGACTGGCATCCTCTACACGATCCCGAGCCTCGCGGCCTTCGCGCTCCTCCGCCCGATCACCGGGCTGTCACTGCTGACCGCGATCATCCCCTTGACCACGTACACGCTGCTCATCTTCGTGCGCAACATCGTCGCCGGCTTCAACTCCGTGCCCAGCGATGTCCTGGAGGCGGCGGAGGGCATGGGCTACACGCGCGGGCAGCGACTGGTCAGGGTCGAGCTCCCACTCGCGATCCCGCTCATGCTCGCGGGCCTCCGCCTGGCGAGCGTCACGACGATCGGCCTGGCGACCGTGGTCTCGGTCCTCGGCGATGCGTTCGGCGGCCTCGGGTCGCTCATCACCGAAGGCCTCCAGACGTTCTTCCCGACGAAGTACCTCCTCGGCGCGGTGCTGTCCGTCGTCCTGGCCTTCGCGGCCGACTTCCTGTTCGTCCGGTTCGAGCGCTTCGTAACGCCCTGGGCGCACGCCCGGGCCGGTGTCCGCTGATGGGCGACATCATCAATTTCTTCCTGGATCCAGCGAACTGGGCGGGGCAGACCGGCATCCCGAACCGTCTGTTCGAGCATCTGGTGATCTCCGGAATCGCGATCGTCGTGGCGACGCTCGTCGGGCTGCCGTTGGGGCTCTACATCGGTCACACCGGTCGCGGGGCGAACCTCGCGATCAACCTCGCGAACATCGGCCGGGCCGTGCCGTCCTACGCGATCCTCGTCATGGTCCTGCCGGTTACCTTGGCGCTCGCGCCCGTCCTCGGCTACCCGCCGGCGCTTGGGCTCAACCCCCTGCCGATCCTCATCTCCATGACCCTGTTGGCGATTCCGCCAATCCTCGTCAACGCCTACGCCGGCCTTCGCTCGGTCGATCGCGAGCTGATCGAGGCGGCCAGGGGAATGGGCATGCGCGAGCGCCAGATCCTCCGCTCCACGGAGCTGCCCCTCGCGTCGCCCGTGATCATCGGCGGTTTCCGTACCGCGACGCTATCGGTGATCGCGACCGCGACGATCGGGGCCATCCTGTCGGGCGGCGGCCTTGGCCGGTTCATCTTCGACGGCCTCAACCAGGGGCTCGTCGGTCGTGCCTCGATCTACGCCGGGGCGATCCTCGTCACGGTCCTGGCCGTCGCGGTCGATCTCGTCCTGGCCCTTGTCCAGCGGCGTCTCACCCCGGTGTCCCTGCGCAAGCCGAGGGGAACGCCCAGCCGGGGCTGGACCGAGACGGCGGAAGTGCCGCAGGCCGGGGGCATGCCCGGACCGATTTGAAACCGTCGCTTGCGGACGAAGCGCGGCGCCGCTGGTAAGGTACGCGGGCGATGTCGCTCCCAGCGGCACGGATGAGGAGGAACACCACCATGCGGACACCCCGCGTGCTGGCTCTTGGTGCGTCGATACTGGTGCTCGCGGGCGCTTGTTCGACGGGAGGAGGCGCCACCCAATCGGCTGCTGCGCCCTCCGCACCCGGGAGCAACGCACCCGCCAGCGAGCCGGCTTCGGCCGCCGCCAAGGCCCCGATCCGGATCGGTTCCGACAACTTCTACGAGTCGGAGCTCATGGGCGAGATCTACGCCCAGGTCCTCGAGAACGACGGCTACACCGTCGAGCGCAAGTACAAGCTGGGCTCGCGCCAGGAGCGCATCCCGACGATGGATGCGGGTCAGGTCGACATGGTGGCCGAATACGTCGGCTCCGGTCTCGGCTTCTATGACAAGACGAAGATCACCGGCGACGGACAGGCGAACGCCGCGGCACTCCAGGAGGTGCTGAAGCCGAAGGGCATCACGGTCCTCGGGATCACCCCGGGCGAGGACACCAACGCCTTCGTCGTCCGCAAGGACACCTCCGACAGCCTCGGGCTCACGAAGATGAGCCAGCTGAAGGACCACCAGGATGCGCTCAAGTGGGGCCTCCCGGCGGACTGCGACACGAACCCGCTCTGCAAGGGAGCACTCGAGGAGTACGGGATCACCTATCCGCCGAAGCAGCGCTCCGCACTCGGTGCCTGCGACGTGCCGATGGCCCAGGCCCTCGACGGCAAGGCGATCGACATCGCCGAGCTCTGCTCGACGCAGCCGGCAATCTCGCAGTTCGGCTTCGTGTCGCTCGAGGACGACCTCGACACCCAGCCGGCCGAGAACATCGCCCCGATCGTTCGGGACGACTATCTCGCCAAGGTCGACGCGACGGCCTTCGCCGCGCTGCTCGACGCCGCATCGACCAAGATGACGACCGAGGAGCTGACCCGACTCGGGGTCCTCGTCGCCGTCGACCAGAAGGACATCGCGGATGTCGCCAAGGAGTGGCTGACCCAGCAGGGTCTGGTCAAGTAGGGTCGCCAAGACCCGCTCGCATCGAGGCCCGCTGGACGACCGGCGGGCCTCATTGCGTCTACATACCCCGATGACACAGTGACCGTCGTCCTCACCGGTCGGGACCTCGATCGGCAGCAGCTGGTCGCCGTCGCGCGCGGCCACGAGCCCGTCGAGCGCGACGCGAATGCCCCCGCGCGGATGATCCGGAAGCGTGAGGTCGTGAGGGCGGCACTCGACCGTGGCGACACGGTCTACGGGTCGAACACCGCCGTCGGGGTCCTCAAGCGGGTCGGCGTCGCGGCCGGCGATGCCGACGGCTACGCCGGCTCGATGAACCGCCACCACGTCGTCGGCCAGGGCCCGGACGCACCCGAGGACGTCGTCCGGGCGACGATGCTCCGTCTGGCCAACCATTTCGCCGAGGGTTCGGCCGGCGTGCGACCGGAGCTCGCGGACCGGGTCGTGGCCGCCCTCAACAGCGGGGAAACGCCTCGCATCCGGACGATCGGGTCGATCGGCCAGGCGGATCTCGCGCCGCTCGCCGACCTTGCCGCCGCGCTGTTCGACGGGGTTCCGCTCGAGGCCGGCGAGGGGACGGCGCTGCTCGACAACAATGCGTTCTCGACCGGCTGGGCGGCCCTCACCGTCAGCGACGTCGTCGGCCTCCTCGACTCGATGGACGTGGCCGGCGCGCTGAGCCTCGAGGGGTTGTCTGCCAACCCGACGATGCTCCATCCGGCGATCGGAGTGGTTCGGCCGTATCCGGGTCTCCGGCGGACGCTCGACCGGTTCCGGGAGCTGCTTGGCGGGAGCGCGATCTGGGAGCCGGGCGCCGCTCGTCACCTCCAGGATCCCCTGTCGTTCCGGAATCTGCCCCAGATCCAGGGAGCCTGCCGCGACGTTTTCGACCACGTGGAGGCGCAACTCGCCATCGAGCTGAACGCGTCGCAGGGCAACCCGATCGTCGTCCTCGCCGAGGAACGCGTGATCTCGGTGGCGAACTTCGAGATCCTGCCGCTCGCCGCCGCCCTCGACTACCTCCGCGTCATCCTTGCCACCGCCCTGACGAGCTCCGCCGAACGGACCGTCAAACTGCTCGGCGCGCCATGGACCAGCCTGCCGACCGGGCTGGCCCCCGTGCAAGGAACGACGGAGGCGGGCTTGACCTACCTCAGCCTCGCCGCTCAGAGTCTTGCCGTGGAAGCCCGCCTCCTGGCCCAGCCTGTCTCGTTCGAGCTGATCTCGACCTCCCACGCAGAGGGGATCGAGGATCGGACGACGATGGCGCCTCTCGCCGCGCGGCGGGTCGCAGAGATGGTCGGGCTCGGCGAGCGCGTCGTTGCCATCGAGCTGGCGGTCGGTGCCCAGGCAACGGACTTGCGGGGCACCCGAAGAGGAGCGGGAACTGAGGCGGCCGTGGCCATTGTGCGGAGCGTCGTGCCGTTCCTGGGCGCCGGGGATTCCGTGCCAGACGTGGAGCCGCTCGTCGGGCGGGTTCGCGAGGGGGCCTTCACCGCGGCGGTGGGCGCGGCGCCTCGCGTGGATCGCGCAGCCGGGTCGCCGTCATGAGCCCCTCGTCGACCGCCCGCGACCGACCACCGGAAGAGGCCGGCGAGGACACGTCCTTCGCTCGCGGGCTCCGCATCCTGTTGACAGTCGCCGATCGGGGCGAGGTCCGGGCCGAGGAACTGGCGCTCCTCCTCGACACGCCGACCTCCACGGTCTACCGCTACCTGCGGACGCTGACCACCTTCGGATTCGTCGATCGCCGCGACGGCCGGTACCTGCTTGGCCCGCGGCTCGTGATCGGGAGCGGGACGAACGTCACGAGCGAGCAGCTCATCCGGGTCTCCGACCCGGTCCTGCACCACCTCGTCGCCGAGACGGGCGAGACCGCGGTCGTCACGCGCCGGATCGGGTTGGCGGCTGTCTGCCTCCAGCAGGTCGAGAGCAGCCAGCCACTTCGGGTATCCGTTCAACCGGGGTCGATGTCGCCGCTTCACGCGGGCGCAATCGCCCGGGTGCTCCTCGCCTTCGCGCTGCCCGAGATCATCGACGAGGTGATCGCCGGCGGGCTCGAGCGCGTGACATCGAACACGCTCGACGAGGCGGTCCTTCGCGAGACGCTCGCCGAGACGCGGGAGACGGGGATCGCTCGCAGCGAAGGTGAACTGATTTCCGGCTCCGTGGGAATCGCGGCTCCCATCTTCCGCGACGGTGGGATCGTCGGAGCCGTCGGGGTGATCGGTCCGAAGGCACGCTGTGGCCTCGCCTGGCGCGCCCGGGTAACGCATCTGCTTCCCGAAGCAGCCAGGACGATCATGGCCGGGCTCGAGGACGAGGCTCCACACCTGACGACACCTATCGCATAGTGGCATTGCCCCATCTCACCTATTGACATTCACGCTGTGCGACCTAGAGTCATGGCGGTATGGACATCTTCGCCGATCTCGCACCCGTCGCGGAGAACTACGCCACGCTGCCCGTCGGCCAGGCGTTCTCATGGGCGCCGGTGGCCGCGACCCTCAAGGCCGGCGAGTGGTACATGGTCGCCTTCCGATCGATCCTCCGGGCCGACGCCGATATGGACCGCCTGAACCACTACGACAACTGGGCGCACGAGGAAGCCGAGGGCGCCGAGGGCTTCGTTCACTACTACAGGGGCCCGCTCGCGGCCGACCGGAGCTGCCTCTCGTTCTGCCTCTGGAACAGCCGGGCGGAGGCCCGTGCGGCGGCCGCGAAGCCGGCTCACCGCGATGCCGTCACGTTGATCGCCGACACGTATGAGGCATACGCGCTCGAGTTCCTGACGATGAGAAAGCGGGCCGGGGCGGCCGCCCTCGAGTTCGAGCGGTACGACTTCGCGGGCGATGCCGGATCGACGGCGACCCAGCGGCCTGCGAACCTCGGGCTCAGCCCCGCCTAGTCACTCCCGCCGCCACCCGAGTCGCGCAAGCGCGATCACGCCGCCCGCAGACGTGATGGCGAGGATCCCCGCGTGGACCAGGAGCGCGAGGGCAAACGCCGTGTGATCCTCGACGCCGACCGCCTTGCCGATCTGGACCGCCGCGAGCTCGAACGTCCCGAGATTCGCCGGACCGGCCGGGATCGCCGTCACCAGGGCAACGCCAGCCGCGAGGAGTGACGCCTGGCCGATCGTCAGCTCGACGCCGATCGCCTGGCCGGCCGCCGCGAACGAGAGAACGGTCGCGCCCCACGCGATGACGCTCAGGACGAGCGCCTCGAGGAGCGTTCGCGGCCGCCCTGCGACGGCCAATCCACCGCGCAGCTTGCCCGCCAGGTCGCGCACCCGCGGCCATCGCTCAGCCGCCGCGGTGATCCGCTCGGCGCCGGGCAGCCGATGGGCGGCGATCCCGATCGCGACGGCGGCAGCGAGCAGCCCGGCGACGGCGACACCGACGAGGACGGCGCTCGCGACGACGCCTCGGACGCTCAGGACGAGGATCGCCGCGGAGGCGATGGCAACGACCACGACGAAGTCGACGACACGCTCGACGACGACGGTGCCGAGTGTCGTCGTCCGCGATAGACCCTCCCGATCACCCAGGTAGTGGCTCCGGACGAGCTCGCCGATCCGAGCCGGCAACACGTTGTTGGCGAGGTAGCCCACGAGCAGATAGGCGAGCATCGCCGGGTAGCGGACGTGACCGATCGGGGCGACGAGGCGCTGCCAGCGGAGGCCGCGCACGGCGAGGTCGGTCACGATGAAGGCGGCCATCAGGCCGATCCAGGCGCGATCGGCGGTCCGGAGCACCTCGACCGCGCGACCAACGTCGACGGACCGCAGGACGAGCCAGATCGCCGCGACCGAGATCGCCGCGCCGACGACGGCGCGCAGCAGGCTGGCGCGATACCTCACGCGGTCAGTTCGCGGGCGGGACGTGGTCGGACGGCCGCGCCGTCAGTTTGGCCGAGCGCCGCAGGCCTGCCCGGTGGAGGAGGTAGCGGAGGACGACCCGGAGCGTCGAGAGGCCGTAGACGACGCTCCGTCGAAAGTTGACCGAGCTCGCCTCCTCGAAATAGCGCGTCGGCACAGCGATCTCCGAGATCCGCATACCGCCGGCGGCGACGACCTGGGCGACGAGCTCCTGATCGAAGACGAAATCGTCGCTGTTGAGCCGGTACGGAATCGCCTCCAGGAGCCGTCGAGAGTAGGCCCGCAATCCCGTGTGGTACTCCGACAGGCGGAGACCGAAGGCAACGTTCTCGAGGATCGTGAGGAAGCGGTTGCTGACGTACTTCCAGCGCGGCATTCCGCCGGCGAGCGGGTCGCCGAGGAAGCGGCTGCCGAGCATGAGGTCAGCCTCGCCGCGGAGGATCGGCTCGATGAGCGCCGGAATCCGGGTGGCGTCGTACTGGTAGTCGGGGTGGAGCATGACGACGACGTCGGCACCGGCCGCCAGGGCCGCGTCGTAGCAGGTCTTCTGGTTGCCGCCGTAGCCGAGATTCTGGCGGTGGATGATGACGTCCAGCCCGAGGCTCTTCGCGATCTCGACGGTCTCGTCGTGGGAGACGTCGTCGACGAGGATGATCTGGTCGACCCGATCGTGGGGGATGTCGGCGTAGGTTCGCTCGAGCGTCCTCGCCGCGTTGTAGGCGGGCATGACGACGATGACCCTCGGACGCGACGACTCGGCGCCCATCCGGGGCGTTGGTTCAGACGAAAGCACGGGCAGAGGGTAGCGCAGACGGGCGCGTCATCGAGCCGACATCGTCCGACGGGCCCGATGTGTCACGATCCTCGCGCACAGACACACGGAGCAGCACGATGTTCGAACGCCTCTTCGGATCGACCGCCACGGACCCCGCGATCGCGGAGCGCATCCCGCCCGGCCAGTACAAGACCGACAAGTTCCCGGTCCTCCACTACGGCTCGGTCCCGAAGACGGACCTCGCGACATGGGACTTCCGGGTCTGGGGCGAGGTCGATGCGCCGTTCACCCTCGACTGGTCGGCGTTCAAGTCGCTGCCGCGCAAGACGGTCCACACCGATATCCACTGCGTCACGCGCTGGACGAAGCTCGACACCGACTGGGAAGGCGTCGCGATCCAGGAGATCCTCCGGCTGGCCCAGGTCCGCCCGAGCGCGACGCACGTCGTCGCTCACTCCGAGCAGGGCTACACGGCGAATCTGCCCTTGGCCGTCCTCGATGACGACGACGTGATGCTGGCCGACACGTACGGCGGCGAGCCGCTCGAGCCCGAGCACGGCTATCCGCTCCGCCTGCTCGTCCCGAAGCGCTATTTCTGGAAGAGCGCCAAGTGGATCCGCGGCCTCGAGTTCCTCGATCACGATCAACTCGGCTTCTGGGAGCGTTACGGCTACAACAACGACGCGGACCCCTGGAAAGAAGAACGCTTCAGCGAATGAGGCTGTCGCGCCTGGGCGGCCGATCGCCGCGTTGCCGGGTGCGGTCCTCGCTCACGGACGTTTGAAGTCCGCTCGCTCCGGTCCCCCCCGGCGCCTTGCGCTCGACCACCCATTCGCGACGAACGCAGTGTCGACAAACAGCCGCGTAACCCGACCTGGGCCAGGATCAACGGCGGATGTACAGCGCGAGGGGCTCGCCGTGACGCTCGGGCTTGTTCAGCGGCTCGACCTCCGCCTGCACGATTCGGGCCGACGCGCTCCATGTAGAAGTCGCCTACCGCCTGCGGCGAGTCCCAGACGTTGACCGACGTCACAACGCCGTCTTTACCCAGCCAGGCGATCGAGGCAACCAGCGCAGCAGGGGGCTCGGAATGGACCCTGAGGCGCTCGGTCCACTTTTCCCACTCGTCCCGCGGCGCGGTGATCGTCTCGACGAACATGTTGCGATGCTACGCCCGGCGGTCAACGGACCAACGCGATCGCGACTGCCCCGACTGCGTTCGTCAGCCCTAGACCGCTTCGACGAGGGCCTCGGCGAACTGGCTGTTGTAGAGGTCGTAGTAGAAGCCGCTGCGGGCGATGAGCTCATCGTGGTCGCCCTGCTCGACGATCTGGCCGCGGATCATGACGAGGATCGTGTTGGCGTCGCGGATCGTCGATAGGCGATGGGCGATGACGAACGTCGTCCGGCCCCGCATGAGCCGCGTCATCGCCCGCTGGATGAGGACCTCGGTCCGGGTGTCGACGGAGCTCGTTGCTTCGTCGAGGATGAGGATCGGCGGGTCCGCCAGGAAGGCCCTGGCAATCGTCAGCAGCTGCTTTTCGCCAGCCGATAGATTCGTTGCGTCGTCGTCGATCACCGTGTCGTAGCCGTCGGCCAGGGTCCGCACGAAGTGGTCGACGTGGGCCGCCTCGGCGGCCGCGAGGATCTCTGCCTCGCTCGCGTCGAGTCGGCCGTACGCGATGTTCTCGCGGATCGTGCCGTGGAACAGCCATGTGTCCTGGAGGACCATGCCGAACTGACGCCGGAGGTCGTCGCGGGCGAGCTGGCGGATGTCGATCCCGTCGACGCAGATGCGCCCGTCGTCGATCTCGTAGAACCGCATGAGCAAGTTGACGAGCGTCGTCTTGCCGGCGCCCGTTGGTCCGACGATCGCGACCATCCGGCCGGCCTCGACCACGAGATCGAGATCATCGATCAGGGGCCGATCCGGCTCGTACCGGAACGAGACGTCTTCGAAGGCGACGGCGACGGCCGCCCGATCGAGCGCGACCGGCTGGGCCGGGTCGAGGATCTCCTCGGCTTCGTCGAGCAACTCGAAGACCCGTTCCGCCGATGCGACCGCCGACTGGAGGACGTTGACGATGCTGGCGGTCTGAATGATCGGGAACGTGAACTGGCGGGAGTACTGGATGAAGGCGACGACATCGCCGAGTGTCATTTGACCCGCCACGACCCGCAGGCCGCCGATCACCGCGATCGCCACGTAGTTGAGGTTGGAGATGACGGTGATCGCAGGCGCGATGATCCCGGAGATGAATTGGGCACGGTAGCTCGCCTGGTAGAGGCGCTGGTTCTCCTCGTCGAAGGTCGCGACCGCCTGCCTCTGGCGGCCGAACGCCTTGACGATTGCATGGCCGGTGTGCATCTCCTCGACGTGCCCGTTGAGTGTGCCGGTCGACGCCCACTGGGCGGCGAAGAGCTTCTGCGAACGCCCGATGATGAGGACGGTCACGACGAGCGAGGCCGGCACGGCCAGGAGCGAGATCACCGCCAGCAACGGACTGATTGTCAGCATCAGAATGAGCACGCCGACGATCGTAAGGAGCGAGGTGATCAGCTGGGTCAGGCTCTGCTGGAGCGACTGGCCGATGTTGTCGATGTCGTTGGTGACCCGGCTGAGGAGGTCGCCGCGCGGGTGGCCGTCGAAGTAGCGGAGCGGCAGCCGGCCGAGCTTGTGGTCGACGTCGTTCCGTAGCCGGTAGACCGTCCGCTGGGTGACGCCGGCCATCACATAGCCCTGCATCCAGCCGAAGACCGAGCTCACGATGTACAGGACGACCAGCAGCGCGACGACGCCGCCGAGGGCCCCGAAGTCGATCCCGTCGGTCAGGTGCAGACCGGTCAGCAGGTCCGCCTGCTGGTTGTTGCCCTGGGCCCGCAGCGCGGCGATCAGCTGGTCCTGGGTTAGCCCGCTCGAGAGGAGCTGCTTCCCGAGAGCTCCATCGAAAATCGTGTTGACGGCGTTGCCGAGGATCTTTGGTCCGACGACGGTGAACAGCACGCTGACGATCGCCAGGAGGATCACCCCCACGATGAGCGGCGCCTCCGGCTGGAGGGTCCCGACGAGTCGCCGGAACGAGCCGCGGAAGTCCTTCGGCTTGGCGGCGGGCATTCCCATGCCCATGCCCATCATCCCGCCGGGCCGGCCGCCGCCGGGACCGCCCGGGCGTGGACCGGCCGCGCCTGATCCGCCGCCGGGACCGCCAGGGCCGCCGCTGGGCCCTGGGCCGGTGCCGGTGCCCGGTCGGCCGCTCATGCCGCGGCCTCCTTCTCGGACATCTGCGAGTAGACGATTTCGCGGTAGGTCTCGTTGTCGGCGAGGAGTTCGCGGTGAGTCCCGATCCCGACGATCCGGCCGCCGTCCATCACGACGATCCGGTCGGCCTTCATGATCGTCCCGACCCGCTGGGCGACGATGATTAGGGTGGCCCAGCCGACCTCCCGCTCGAGCGCTGCTCGAAGTCGGGCGTCGGTGCTGAAATCAAGGGCCGAGAAGCTGTCGTCGAAGACGTAGATCCCGGCCTTCTTGACAAGCGCCCGGGCGATCGCGAGCCGTTGGCGCTGCCCGCCCGAGAGGTTCGAGCCACCCTGGGTGATCGGCGCCTCCAGGCCGCCCTCCATCTCCTCGACGAACTCCTTCGCCTGGGCGATCTCAAGGGCGTGCCAGAGCTCTTCGTCGGTCGCGTTCTCGTCGCCGAAGCGCAGGTTGCTCGCGACGGTTCCGGCAAAGAGGAACGCCTTCTGCGGGACAATCCCGATCCCGTGCCAGAGCTCCTCGAATGCCCGCTGCCGGACGTCGACGCCATCGACCGCGACGGAGCCCTCGGTCGCGTCGTAGAACATCTCACCACGGCGCTGGCGCCGTCGCAAAGCCTGTTCGAGCAGGGCGCGCGGCTGGTCAACAGGCAAGGCAAGCGGTTCTGCGACGAGCGCGATCGACCGGCGCTGGCGCTCGCGGATCAGCCGGGCAAGTTC
>JANMPL010000195.1:0-4701 GCA_031369845.1 Chloroflexota bacterium | reverse complement strand
TTGCCTACCACCGACTGACTGGCATCGTCCTGGTCGTAGAAGTCAAGTCGATGCTGCCGGACAGCCAAGCGACGATTCACGGCCTTGACCGGAAGACGCGTCTGGCGGCAAAGCTCGCCGAGGATCGCGGGTGGAAGTGTCGCGGGGTGGCTCGGCTGCTGGTCGTTGGGGCGACCGACACCTCGCGCCGGCGAGTCATGCGGCTCGCGGGCACGTATGCGGCGGCGTTCCCGATGCGCGGCCCAGAGGTCCGCCACTGGCTTCGTGACCCGCGCAGGCCAATCTCCGGGCTCCTCTTTCTCTCATACGACCGCCCAGGGAGCGCTAACGCCACAGCTGCCGCCCGGCTCCTCGTCCGACGTCGGCGCAGAAGCGCGCAAAGCCCTCGGCGGGCGCCTAGCGCTCACCGTGCGAGCGTATGAGCCGACAAGCACATGCGGGCGAGCGGTCCATGGCGATGGCGCTCACCTGGCGAGCGTATGCGTCGAACGTGGGCCGGGAGTCGGGGTGGCGCAGGGTGTTGATTGCCCGTGATTCGGGGCCTGTGCTATAGTCCCGCGGCGACTGCGCCCGGGCCGCTGCGTGCCCTCGTTTCGGTCGCCGGGAATGCCGAAACAAGCTCGAAGGGGTCAGCCATAGCACGAGACCTGCGCGTCAACCAGATGATCCGAATCCCACAGGTTCGAGTCGTTGATGAAGAGGGAGCCCAGCTGGGTGTCATGCCCACAGCCCAGGCTCTCGCGTTGGCGCAGGAACGGGGGTACGACCTCGTCGAGGTTGCCCCAATGGCCTCTCCGCCGGTGGTCAAGTTTCTCGACTTCGGTCAGTACAAGTACGAGCTGACGAAGCGGGACAAGGAGGCCAAGCGCCGGCAGCGTTCGGTGACGTTCAAGGAGGTCCGCCTCACGCCGAAAATCGGCATAGGCGACTTCGACACGAAGGTCCATCGGGCGATCGAGTTCCTCGAGGATGGCGATCGGATCAAGGTCACCGTCCGCTTTCGAGGCCGGGAGCTGACCCACCCGGAGCTCGGCCGGAACATGCTCGCGAGGTTCACCGACAGGATCAAGGACCACGGAACGCCGGAGCGGGCGCCGCTTCTAGAAGGCAAGTCGATGCACCTCACGGTCGCCTCGACCCACAAGCCGAAGGAGCATGAGGCGCCGGCAAGGCCGGCCAGGGACGACGAACCGGCCCGGACAAACGGTGCGGAGTCGCCACAGACGCCGGCGCAAGTGACACCGGCCGCAGTGGCTACGGAACCAACACCGCCGAAACCGACGCCACCCGCACCAGCGCCAGCAGCAGAAACGCCTTCACCAGCGCCAGCAGCCGCATCACCGGCACCAGCCCAGGCGCCGGCGGCGGCAACGACAGCGGCGCCGGCGACACCGGCCGAGACGAAGACGGCCGCCGTGGCAACAGCGGAACCGGCCAAGGCGACAACGCGGAAGCCGGTCGCAACGAAGAAGAAGACCGAAACGCCGGCGACCAACCCGCCGGCCGCGACAGGAGAGTGAGACAACGGTGCCCAAGATCAAGAGCCACAAGGCCGCCCAGAAGCGGATCGGGGTGACCGGCAGCGGCAAGTACATCCGGGTCAAGGCCTGGCGTGGGCACCACCTCGAGATCAAATCGTCGCGCCGGACCCGCCGTTATGCGGGCAAAACACTGATGAGCAAGGTCCACGAGAAGCAGGTCCGTCGCCTGCTCCCGTATCTCTAGGAGCGATCTAACCCGATGGCACGAGTCAAGCGCGGCGTCACCGCCCACAAGCGCCACAAGCGCCTCCTCAACGCGGCTGAAGGCCGGATGGGCACGAAGTCGAAGCTCATCAAGCCGGCCCGCGAGGCGAGCCTCCATGCGATGGCCTACGCGACGCGCGACCGCAAGCAGCGCAAGCGCCAGATGCGCCAGCTGTGGATCATCCGGATCAACGCCGCCGCCCGCCAGAACGGGATGACCTACGGCGCGTTCGTCGCCGGCCTCCGGAAGGCCGAGATCGAGCTCGATCGCAAGACCCTCGCCGATGTCGCGGTTCGCGACGCCGGAACGTTTACGAAGATCGTCGAGGCCGTTCGGGGCGCCTGATCGGGCAACGAACGAAACCCTCGACCGCGATGATGGTCGAGGGTTTCTGATTCTCTGCATGAGGACTGAGTGGATCTCAACGACCTGACCCGCGATCTGGAAGGCCTGCGCGACGAAGCACTGGCCTCGATCGGGGCCGCCGCCGACGTGCCGGCGCTCGAGGCGCTCGAGCTCGACGTCCTCGGGCGCAAGGGGCGCCTCACGACGATTCTCCGCGGCATCGGTGGCCTGCCGCCTGAAGATCGGCCACGCGTCGGCTCGGTCGCCAACGTCGTCCGCGAAGCGGTCGAGGCTGCCCTGGCCGAGCGTGGAAACCTGCTGCGAGGCTCGGCCCTCGAAACGCGTCTTCGGGCAGAGGCGATCGATGTCACCACGCCCGGTCGCCCGATCCGCCGCGGCGCCCTTCACCCGATCCCCGCGACGATCGAGGCCATCGCCGACGTGTTCGGCCAGTTCGGCTTCGTCGTCTACGAGGGCCCGGAAGTCGAGGACGACCTGACGAACTTCCAGATGCTCAACATCCCGCCTGACCATCCCGCGCGCGACCTCTGGGACACGCTCTACGTCGACGTCGAGGGCCACCTGCTCCGGACTCACACGTCGCCGGGCCAGATCCGGGTCATGCACCAGGAGAAACCGCCGATCCGGGCGCTGCTGCCGGGCCGCTGCTACCGCTATGAGGCAGTCGACGCCAGCCACGCCTCAGAGTTCTTCCAGGTCGAGGGCCTGATGGTCGATGAGGGCACGACGATGGCCGACCTCAAGGGTCTGCTCGATCAGTTCGCCAAGGCGATGTACGGCGCCGACAAAAAGACCCGGTTCCGCCCTGGCTACTACCCGTTCACGGAGCCGTCGGTCGCCTTCGACGTCGAGTGCCTCGTTTGTGGCGGACCGGGCTGCCCGGCCTGCTCCAGAACGGGCTGGATGACGATCCTCGGTGCGGGGATGGTTCACCCGGTCGTACTCCAGTACGGCGGCCTCGATCCCGAGCGCTACCAGGGCTTCGCGTTCGGCATGGGGGTCGAGCGAATCGCCAACCTCCGCCACTCCGTCGGCGACCTGCGGCTCTACATGGAGAACGATCTCCGCTTCCTTGAGCAATTCGCGTGAGAGTAACCTCGGGCGGATGGCGTCGCGGAGCTCCGCCTGCGACCTCGGTGGGCAAGCGTCGGCTCGGCGTTGAGGGTGCCTGTTCATGAGAGTGCCGATCTCCTGGCTCCGCGACTATGTCGATATCGACCTCTCGCCGGAGGAGCTCGCGGAGCGGTTGACGCTGCTGGGCATGGAGGTCCAGTCGATCGAGCGGTGGGGGAGCGACTGGCAGAACGTCGTGATCGGCGAGCTGTTGACGGTCGAGAAGCACCCGCGCGCAGATCGGCTGTCGCTGACGACCGTGACGATCGGTCAGGGCGAGCCCCTCGAGATCGTCTGCGGAGCCACGAACATCGCCCCGGGCCAGCGCGTTCCGGTCGCGCTGCCCGGCGCCGTCCTGCCCGGTGATCGGCGGATCGAGCGAACCGAGAAGATGGGCGCGGTCAGCAACGGGATGCTCTGCTCGGGCGATGAGCTCAACCTGACGGGTGACGCCGACGGGATCCTCATCCTGCCCGACGATGCCCCGCTCGGGATGGCCCTGACCGACTTCTACGGCGACGTCGTGCTCGATGTGGACGTCAAGCCGAACCGGGGAGACGCTCTCAGCCTCGTCGGGCTGGCTCGCGAGGTGGCGGCCGTCCAGGGCCGCTCGATCCGGTTTCCGGAGACCGATCCGCCCGAGTCGGGCCCGCCAATCGACGGCCTGCTCGCCGTCGAGGTCCGCGATCCTGACCTGTGTCCGCGGTTCGTCGGGCGCTGGGTCAGCGGCGTCCACGTCGGTCGCTCACCGGATCGGGTCCAGATGCGGTTGCGGGCGGCCGGTATCCGACCGATCTCGAACGTCGTCGACGCGAGCAACTACGTCCTGCTTGAGCTCGGCAAGCCGATCCACACGTTCGATGCGGCCGCCGTCGGAGCTGGGGAGGGTCTGCGCCAACTGATCGTCCGGCGGGCCGAGGCCGGCGAGCGGATCGAGACGCTCGACCACGTCGAGCGTGAGCTCGATCCCGACACGCTCGTCATCGCCGATCCAACGAGGCCGCTCGCGATCGCCGGGGTCATGGGCGGCGCGTCGTCGGAGGTGAGCGACGCCACGACGGACGTCATCGTCGAGTCCGCGATCTTCGATCCCATCAGCATCCGGCGAACTGGGCAGCGCTACGGCCTTCGCTCCGAGGCGAGCCTCCGCTTCGAGAAGGGCCAGGAATCCCGACTCGCGCGTCTCGGAGCGGATCGGACGGCCCGACTCATCGTCGAGTGGGCCGGCGGTGCCGTCGCGACGGGGAGCTTGGACACGGCGCCCCAGGAGCCGCCACCCGCCCGTGTCGCATTCCGCCCAACGCGAGTCAATCGCCTTCTCGGCACCTCGTTGCCGGCAGACGAGCAGCGCGCGCTCCTGGCTCGCGTCGGGATCGAGGCGGAACAGGCGCCGCCCGCTGCAACCATCACAGTCGCATCCAGCCCCATGCCCCTCGAGGTGGCTGCCGGTACCGATGAGGCGCTGGTCGCGGCGAT
>JANMPL010000186.1:0-2126 GCA_031369845.1 Chloroflexota bacterium | reverse complement strand
CGCCCGCCGCGAGATCCTTAGCCTGACACCGTCACGGGGTTGCGGTATCTTGTCCAAGCTTTGCCCACGCGAGTGGTAACGAGAGGTGCTCGCCATGAGGAGCGTTAGGGGCCGTCACGCGACGCGGCCGATGATCGCGAGCCTGGGACTGGCGCTCCTGCTTGGGGTCGGCGCGGTCGGGGCCGGGAGAGCATTCGCAGCCGATCCCGATCCGGTCCTGCTGGTTCACGGCTACCGAGGCGATCCCTCAACCTGGGCCCAAACCGTTTCCTGGTTCGCGGAACACGGCCGGACGGCCGTGGCGATCGATCTGCCGTCCGAGGACAACGTCGTGAACGCGGCCGCGATCCGCGATTTCATCGCGGCACAGGGCTGGGCCCGGGTCGACATCGTCGGCCAGAGCATGGGCGGCCTGTCGTCGCGCCAGTTCGTGAAGTTTCTGAAGTCGTCGGCAGTCGTCGACAGTTACGTGTCCTTGGGGACGCCGCAGTACGGGATCTACACAGCTTGCGCTCTGCCACTCGCCTACGGCGGTCAGATGTGCCCGACGAGCAGCTTCCTCAAAGCTCTCAATCGCAAGGACGACACGCCGGGAAAGACCTTCTGGACCACGATCTACAGCACGTCCGACCTGTATGTCCCGAACTCGTCTTCACGCCTCGATGGCGGCGCGTGCCACATCCAGGTCTCGGGCGTCGGCCACAACGAGATGGACAACGACCCCACGATCTTCGCCCACGTCCTGGCGGCGGTCGACGGGACCTGCGACGGGACGTTCAAGTAGACAGCGGACCTGGGCCGACCCGAGCGACGAACTCCTCGATCAACGGCCAGTAGCGGTCGGGCGCATCCTTCCAAGGAAAGTGGCCCGCTCCCTCGATCACCTCGAGCCGACCGATGCCCCGCGGCAGTGCGTCGACGATCTCGCGTGAGGCGTCTACCGGCGTGACGGCATCGAGCTCACCGACGCAGACCAGCGTCGGGCAGTCGATCCGGGCCAGCTGGTCGACGAGGTCGAACCTGCGCATCAGCTCCATCCCGCGCGCCCCGACCTCGGGATTGTTGATCCTGCGAGCGAGCTGCTCCGGGTCCGGCACCCGCGGACCGAATGCGGCGAAGACTCGGGCCCACTCCGCGTCGGTCACCTCGCCGCCGCCGTAGTCGCGCCTCGCCAGCTCTGCACCCTCGTCGCCGCCGAAGCGGCGGAAGCCCTCGACGAGGCGCTCAAGATCGAACCGGGCGTTCGTCGACTGCAGGATCAGCGCGGAGGCGTGACCGGGATGGCGCGCCCCGTAGAGCATCGCGACGAAGCCGCCCATGGAGTGGCCGAAGACGATCGGCCGGGCGATGCCAAGGACGTCGCAGAACGCCCGCACATCGTCGGCGCAGATCTCGTAGGTCCAGTCGGCCGGGTTGTGCCGCGCCGAGCGACCGTGATCCCGCAAGTCGAGATAGACGACCTGGGCCTGTCGTGCCAGTGGCTCGAAGTCGGGCTTGAAGTAGGAGTGGTCGTAGCTACCAGGGCCACCGTGCAGGAGGACGACCGTCGGCCGCTCGCGCATCGACGCGCCGTCGGGGACGAGAGCGGAGCCGTCGACGTCGAACCAGAGCCGGGTCCCGTTGACCTCCACCCGCATCCGACTCTCCCTATGATTTGGCTCTTATGCGTATGCCCCTGATCATCGCCGTTGCTCAGCCGCCGTGCCTGCCCCGCGACGTCGCGGCGAACGCGGCGACGCACGCGGCCACGGTTCGCTCGGCGGGTGCCCGGGTGGTCGTTTTTCCGGAGCTATCGCTCACCGGATATGAGTTCGACGCGCCGGCGATCATGGTCGAGGATCCGCGACTAGAGCCCCTCCTCGAAGCCTGCATCGAGACTCGGACGCTGGCGCTGGTTGGTGCCCCGGTTGGCGGTGAGGCCGGCACGGTGCGCATCGCAATGCTTGCCATCGACGCTACCGGAATCAGGGTGGCCTACCGCAAGATGTGGCTCGGCGGCGCCGAGCCTGACCACTTCACCCCGGGCCTGGAGCCCGCCGTGATCGAGGTGGACGGCTGGCAGCTGGGCCTGGCCATCTGCAAGGACACGGGTGTGCCGCAGCACGCGGCCGACACCGCCGCGCTCG
>JANMPL010000185.1:0-2471 GCA_031369845.1 Chloroflexota bacterium | reverse complement strand
ACCGGCGGCGAGCCTCGCGCGAGAGATCCGGGGCGACCTCCCGAACGACGCCCTGCGCCGGCGTCCCGATCATCCGGTTGCGCGCGTTCGTGCCCTGGGGATGGGCGCGCTGGCGTCTAGACTTCACGGCGAGAGTCCTCCACTGCTGGTTGCTGACACACCCAGCGTAGCGAGGGCTCTCGTCTCGTTTCTCAGGTCCGACCACGCCTCACTGCGCGTCCAGCCCCGGTGTCACGGACGTTTCTGGACGCGCTCAGAGGCTCGATGCGTCGCCGCACCACTTGGCAGGTCGAGCGAGGCTGCACCGAGTCCATGAGGACGCGTCAGCCTGGCGCGAACTGCTCCGACACAGTCGCCCACGAGGCCTCTCGCAGCGCCGACACCGGGACCGCCGGGAGGACGGCGCCAGGCGTACGCAACCAGACAACGGCAAAGCCGTGGGCCGCAGCGCCTGCCGCATCCCAGCCGTTCGCGGTCACGAATCCGATCCGGACGGGCGCCAAGGCGAATCGCTTCAGCGCGAGCTGGTAGACCGCCGGGTGCGGCTTGAAGGCGCGGGCCGCGTCCGCCGAGAGGAGGGCCTCGAAGCGGCCATCGAGCCCCGCCGATCGGACGCTCACCTCGATCATGTCCGAGGACCCGTTCGATAGCACTGCGAGGGCTAGCCCGGCGCGCGCAAGCTCGGTCAGTCTCTCGACGACTCCGCCGCGCGGTGGAAGCTCGAGAAAAGCCCGTCGAGCCGCCTCGCGCGCCTCGGGATCAGGATCGACGCCAAACTCCTCGCACGTGGCGTCGAGCGCATCCCGCGTGACGACGGCGAAATCCGCCCAGCGGTCCATCGCTGTGCGAAGCCATGTTGCCTCGAGCTGCCGGGCGCGCCAGCGGGCAGCGAAGGGCCCGCCATGACCTGGCGCCAATACCTCGCAGGCGACGTCAAGAGGCGCGAGATCGACGAGCGTTCCGTACAGATCGAAGCACACGACCCCGACCCGCAGCGGCCCTGCGGCATGCGTCAAGCCGGCGACCCAGCCCCGGCATCGGCCATTCCGGCCTGCAGCTCGGCGATCGCCTGGCGGGCCTCCTCCACGGAGCCCTCGTCCTCGATCGTGCTGATGTCGCCCGGGTCGAGACCGACGACGACGGCCTTGAGCACCCGCCGCATGATCTTGCCGCTCCGCGTTTTCGGGAGCATGTCGACGAAGGTCACCTGCCCGATCACCGCGACGGGCCCGAGCTCGTCCCGAACCGTTGCCAGCAGCTCGCGGCGAAGGTCCTCCGACGGTGTGTGGCCGACGCGCAGGACGACAAACGCGGCGATGACCTCTCCGCGCAGCTCGTCCGGGCGGCCCGTCACCCCGGCTTCGGCCACCGCCGGATGGCGGAGAAATGCCGTCTCGACTTCGATCGTGCCGATCCGATGACCCGCGATCTTGATGATCTCGTCGGCCCGGCCTGCAAACCAGACATAGCCATCGTCGTCGATGTGAGCGGCGTCGCCGGAGTAATAGACGCCCGGGATGCGCCCCCAGTAATCCGCTGCGTAACGCTCCGGATCGTTCCAGATCGTCGGCGTCAGACCGGGGAACGGCCGGCGGATGATCATGATCCCTTTCTCGTTCGGGCCGAGCGGCCTGCCGTCAGGCGTCACGACCGCCGCATCGATCCCTGCGAGCGGGATCCCCGACGACCCCGGCTTGATCGGCAGCTGCGCGATCCCGTACGGATTCCCGAAGATGGGGCCGCCCGTCTCGGTCTGCCACATGTGGTCGATGACCGGGATCCGGTCGTCGAAGACTCGCCCTTGGAGCCACTCCCAAGCCGGCGCATTCAGCACCTCGCCCGCCGACACGACGCGCTCGAGCCGCGAAAGATCGTGCTGGTGGGCGACGTCCTCCCCGTACCGCATGAACGCCCGGATGGCGGTCGGCGACGTAAACATTCCGGTCACGCCGAGCTCCTCGATGAGGCCCCAGAACCGGTCCGGTCCGGGCTGATCCAGGGCGCCTTCGTAGGCGACCGTCGTGGCGCCGACGATGAGCGGCGCGTACACGATATAGCTGTGCCCGACGATCCAGCCGATGTCGGAGGTCGACCACCACATCTCACCCGGTCGAAGGCCGAACACCCAGCGAGCCATTGCGACGATGTGGACCTGATAGCCGCCGTGCGTGTGGACGGCAAGCTTCGGCGTAGCGGTCGTTCCGCTCGTCGCAAGGATGAATGCTGGCTCGTTCGCCTCCATTTCCACGTGAGCGCCGTCGTGCCCCTCCGCGGCCTCGAGGAACTGAGGCCAGGTGAGGTCGCGGGGAGGGTTCAGCGGCGCCCGACCCGGCTCGCGCTCCAGGACGACGACATGCTCGACGTCGCCGGGATCGTCCGCCAGGGCGGCGTCGACAATCGGTTTGAGCTCCGTCGCGCGGCCCTTGCGGTGAACCACGGCGACATAGAACTCGCCCTTGCCGTCGTCGCGC
>JANMPL010000166.1:0-4158 GCA_031369845.1 Chloroflexota bacterium | reverse complement strand
CCGCGACCAGATGCCGCTCGACCTGAACGAGCAGCTCGTGGTCGAGTACTACTCGAGGTAAGCCCCGCTCATGATCGAACTCGAGAACCCGCAGATCGAGCCCGTCGAGGAAGTCGGGACGTACGCCAAGTACGAGGCCGGACCTCTTCAGGCCGGCTATGGCGTCACGCTCGGCAACGCCCTCCGTCGCGTCATGCTGTCGTCGCTCGACGGCGCGGCGGTAACGAGCATCCAGATCCGCGACATTTACCAGGAGTTCTCGACGATCCCGGGCGTCAAGGAAGACGTCACCCAGATCGTCCTGAACGTGAAGAAGCTGCGGCTCAAGAGCTTCGCGACCCACCCCGTCCAGCTCCGCCTCATCAAGAGCGGCGCCGGCGCGGTGACCGCGGCTGACATCGCCGAGTCGGCCGACGTCGAGATCGTCAATCCGGATCTCGTCCTCATGACCCTCGACACTGACGACGTCACGATCGAGATGGACCTGACTGTCGAGCGCGGCGTCGGCTACCTCGGCGCCGAGCGCGCGGAAGCGCTGCCGATCGGGGTCATCGCGATCGACGCGATCTTCACGCCCGTCCGCAAGGTCAACTACTGGGTCGAGAGCATGCGCGTCGGTCAGATGACCAACTACGACAAGCTCACGATCGAGATCGAGACCGACGGCACGATCTCGCCCGAGGAGGCCCTCAGCCACTCGGCGGAGATCCTCGTCAACCAGTTCCGACCGTTCGTCTCGATCGGCATGGCCGCCGTCCCGGGCGACCAGGCGGTGAGTGGCGTTGCCCAGCTGCCTCCGAACATGCTCGACATGCCGATCGAGGAGCTGGACCTGCCGATGCGGGCCTACAACTCGCTCAAGCGAAACAACATCGTCAAGGTCGGCCAGCTGCTGCAGCTCAAGGACGACGACCTGCTCCGGATGCGCAACTTCGGCAAGAAGTCGCTCGACGAGATGAAGGAACGCCTGCGGATGCGCGGCTTCATCGTCCCGGAGACGGAGTCCGACGGCCTCGAGGACGGCATCGAAGACGAAGCATTCGACGACGAGGCGGAGTCCTGACGTGGCTCATCGGATCGGCGGTCGCAAGCTCAGCCGCAAGATGGGGCCGCGGCTCGCCCTCTACAAGAACCTGACGGTCTCTGTGCTGCGCTATGAGCGGGTTCAGACGACCGAGGCGAAGGCGAAGGAGATCCGCAGCCGCGTCGAGCAGATGATCACCCTCGCGAAGCAGGGCGATCTCGCTGCGCGCCGCTCCGTCGTCGCCGCCTTTCCGAACGAACCGCTCGTCGTGAACAAGCTGTTCGATGAAATCGCTCCCAAGTACGCCGATCGGACGTCGGGCTACACCCGGATCGTCAAGATCGGTCTCCGCCGCGGCGACGCGGCCCCGATCGTCCAGATCGAGTTGGTTTAGGCCCTCGAGAGGGGACCCCGGTGCGCTATCGCGCAACGGTTGAATACGACGGCACGGACTTCTTCGGGTTCCAGGCTCAGTCTGGCGTCCGGACGGTCCAAGGGGAACTCGAGGCCGCGCTGGCTCGCCTCAGCAATGGCGAGCGCCGAGCGGTCGACGGAGCCGGACGCACCGACGCAGGGGTGCACGCGCTGGGACAGGTGATCGGTTTCACCTACACCGGCAGGCTTCCTGCAGAGGAGCTGGGACGGGCGCTCGATGCGCTCCTTCCGGCGGACGTCGCAATCCGCGATCTGCGGAAGGCGCCGACGGCGTTCCACCCCCGTTATGCGGCGCGATACCGGGAGTATCGCTACACCGTCTGGAACGGGCCGCGGAGTCCGCTTCGCGAGCGCACTGCGCTCGGGGTGCGGGCCCCACTCGACACCGCCGCGATGGCGCGGGCCGGGTCGGTCCTCGAGGGCCGGCACGACTTCAGCGCATTCGGGGCGGCGGACCAGAACTCGGTCCGGACCGTTCACTCGGTTCGGGTCAGGCGGGCAGGGTCGCTCGTGACGATCGACGTCAGGGCGAATGCTTTCCTCCGGGGCATGGTCAGGCGCATCGTGGCCGTCCTCCTCGAGGTCGGTCGCGGTCAGATGGATGAGACAGCGGTCCGGGAGGCACTCGCCGCCCGGGCGCCGGCTCTAGGAGGAGCGTCAGCTCCGGCCAAGGGCCTCTGTCTCCGGCGAGTCGTCCTCGGACGGCGTGCCGGAGAGGCATATGGAGACGACTGAACAACGATGAGCGTGAAGACCTACGCGGTCCGTGAGAGCGAGATCGAACGACGTTGGTACGTCGTGGACGCCGCCGACGAGACGCTCGGCCGCCTGGCGTCGCGGATCGCGCGCGTCCTCGAGGGCAAGCACAAGCCCACGTACGCCCCGAATCTCGACTCCGGTGACCACGTCATCGTCCTCAACGCGTCGCGAATCGCCGTGACCCGCGACAAGCGTGAGTCGAAGCTCTACATCCGCCACAGCGGCCATCCCGGGGGCTACAAGGAGGAGACGCTCGGTCACCTCCTCGAACGCCGACCCGAGGAGGTCATCCGCCGGGCCGTAAAGGGGATGCTCCCTCGAACGAAGCTCGGCGCCCAGCAACTCCGCAAGCTCAAGATCTACGCGGGTACGGACCATCCGCATCAGGCCCAGCGGCCTGAGCCGTTCGCCTGACGAGGAGCCAACGAATGATCAGCCCAGCCTTCTACTCCGGGACCGGCCGCCGCAAGACGGCGATCGCCCGTGTCCGGCTTCTGCCGGGCGAGGGTGAGATCGTCGTCAACGGTCGGAGCCTCGAAGAGCACTTCGGCAACGCCATCAACGAATCCGACCTGCGCATGCCCTTCCGCGTCACGGGGACCGAGGGCACCTTCAACGCGATGGTCAAGGTCGAAGGCGGCGGCGTGACGGGCCAGGCCGGCGCCATCCGCCACGGCATCGCGCGGGCGCTGCTCGAGGTCGACGAGCAGGCGAATCGACTCCCGCTGCGTCAGGCCGGCCTCCTCACCCGCGACCCGCGGATGAAGGAGCGCAAGAAGTACGGCCTGAAGCGAGCCCGAAAGGCTCCGCAGTACACGAAGCGGTAGCCGCGGCCGCCTCCCACCGGCAGGCTGGGGGGCACCCCCTGCAGGATCCCCTCAGGGTTCGATCTTGATCGAGTCCACGATCGCCTGGAGCTCGGCGCGACGGTCCGCCGAGGTGCCAGGGTAGTCGAAGCTCTGGACCACGACCCGAACGCCATCGACGTCGAGGACCCACTGGTGCCAACGGTGGCTCGGACCCTGGGCGTAGATCCCCGGCTCCCACGGACGGTACTGCGGGGGCCCTCCTGGTTCGCTGTCGCACATGGAGATGTCCGCCGGAGCCTGAAGCTCGAAGTACTTCCCGGAGTACCCGCCAAGCTCGACATCGACCGGCGCTGTCGTGTCGAGGATGGGATGTTCCGCGACCGCGTTGACGAAGTCGGCAACGGTCGGCCCAACCGGGATCCACGGAGTGCCGAACTTACAGGGATCGGTGAGTAGCCAGGCGCCCCGGATGAACGCCGTGCCGGCACCGCTGGGCGGCTGGTTGTCCCCGGATGACAGCCATGGACCGCCCGCATTCCAGCCATCTGGGACGGTCACAGTGAAGGTTCTGGTGTCGTCGGCGGGAGTTTCGGTGCAGCCGGGCTGAGGAGGCACGTGGCACATCCCTTCCCCTCGCGATGTGAACGGGGCCAGGGTGTACGTCCCTGCCGGCAACAAACCTTCTGGAAACTCCGTGGGCGGCCCGCTAGGCGTTGGCGATGCGGTGGCCGTAGGCTCCGTGCTGGTCGTCACAATCGGCGTCGGGCTCTGATCAAGCCCGCCGACGCTCGGAGACGGAGCCGCGTTCTGGATTCCTTGCCCGGTCGTACAACCGGCCATCACGAACAGCGCCACGAAGGCCACTGAGAATGAGCGATTCATCTCCACCCCTTCAGGTGATCGGGTTACTGGTGGGCGCGGCCGACGATCAGGGCGTCAGGTGGCTCGACGAGTCGCGGCCGCATTGCCCGACGTCGTCCTGTCATGGTTTTGGGGTGCCCACCCAGAGGGATGGGATCCGTGCCTCTTGCGTCCCGGACCACAACACGACCAACACGGATCGTTCGCCGACGGCGTCGATCGGAGTCCCATAAAAGAGGGTTGAGTCGGCTGCCATCTCGGCGGGCATCG
>JANMPL010000134.1:0-5222 GCA_031369845.1 Chloroflexota bacterium | reverse complement strand
CCGCGACGCGATCCGCGAGCTCCTCGCGGGGGCCGGCCTGACCGAGGTCGTCACCCATGCGCTCGTCTCACCGCAGATCGCCGAGACGTTCCGCTGGGAGTCGGTTATGCGGCCTGTCGACGGCGGCAGCCAGGAAGGCGGCAGGATCGTCACCGTCACCAACCCGCTGTCGGTCGATCACTCCGTGCTGCGGCCGGCCCTTGTCGGCAGCCTCGTGCAGGCCGTCTCGACCAATGTCCGACACGGCACCGACGACGTCACGATCTTCGAGATCGGGAAGGGCTACGGCTACGACGCCGCTGTCGGGGACTCGGGGGCGACCGTTCGCGAGTGGTGGCGGTTGGCGCTGGCGGGGACAGGTGCGGCCGAACCTGCCTCGTGGGACCAGCCGGCGCGACCCTACGATCTCAGCGACGCCAAAGGTGCGATCGAGCTGATCGCGCGGCGGCTCCGGATCGGCGCCGTGGAGTACGCGGCGCATCGTGGCGAGCCGCTCCTTCATCCGGGCCGAGCGGCTGCTGTTCGCGGCTTTCGCGACGGTCGCCTCGCCCTCGCGGGCTGGGTCGGCGAGCTGCACCCGTCGATCGCGGACGAATGGGACCTCCGGGGCGCACGCGTCGTTGTCGCCGAGCTCGACGTCTCCGGCCTCGGTGGCGGGCGGCTGCCGGCGGTAGTGGCCGCACCCCCTTCTCGTCGTCCGGCCGCGGAGCGCGACCTTGCGGTCGTCGTCGCCGAGGATCGTCCCGCCGGCGAGGTTCAGGCCACGATCCGCGAGTCCGGTGGTGTCCTGCTCCAGTCGACGAGCCTCTTCGACGTCTATCGCGGCGCCCCTCTCGGAGCGCAGGAGAAGAGCCTGGCCTTCCGGTTGACCTTCCGGGCCCCCGATCGGACCCTCGCTGAGGCTGAAGTCGACGCCGCGATCGAGGCCATCACGCGCGCGATCGCATCGGCAGTCGGCGGTCGGGTCAGGACCTGAGTCCCGTTGCGGTCGCGGATTCCACGCTGCTACGCTGTGGCCCGCCTCGACCGCGGCCGGGGGGCTCTGCCGGCCATCGCTGAGGAGTGTGCGTGAACATCGGGGAATTCATAACGTCGATCAACCGGTTCGACCTGCTCGTCGTGCTGTTCCTGTTCGGCATGTTCGTGCTCGGTTTCGTGCAGGGGACGATCCGCCGGCTGCTGGGGCTCGCCTCAATGCTGTTCTCGTTCCTGCTCGCGGCGAACCTCCGCGACTCGCTCGGTGCCTATCTGGCCGGGAACTGGAACCAGTTTCCGGACGAATACGCGGTGCTGATCGGCTTCGGCACGGTGTTCATCGCCGCGACGATTGCCTTCACCCTCGTGATTCAGGGCTTCTACCACCACCAGCCGCTGTTCGAGAAGGCGAATTTCGTCGATGAAGTGATCGGTGGCTTCCTGGGCATCCTCCAGGGGCTCTTCCTGATCGCCTTCGTCATCATCATCCTCGACTCGTTCTTCTTGATCCGGACGATCCCGGAGAGTGGCTCGGAGCTGCCGTTCCTTCGCGGCTTCCACCAGTTCCTGGACGACTCGACGACCGCCGAGATTTTCCGATCGCGGTTGATTCCGGGCTTCTACAACGTCTTCGGCCTGCTCATCCCGGACGACCTGAAGACGTTCTACCTCTTCAGCCGCTGAACGAGGCCGTCGCGCTCGTCCGGCGGCCCACGCTCGAGGCAGCGGCCGCCCTGCTCGGCGCGCGCCTCGTCCGCGCGGCCGGCCCACGACGCGTCGGCCGGATCGTCGAGCTCGAGGCGTACATCGGCGAGGAGGACATGGCCTCCCACGCCCGGTTTGGACGGACTGCGCGCAATGCAGTCATGTACGGGCCGCCGGGGAACGCCTACGTGTACCTTGTCTACGGGATGTACGACTGCCTCAACATCGTCACCGAACCCGAAGGCCGGCCGGCGGCGCTGCTTGTTCGCGCCGTCGAGCCGCTCGAAGGCATCGAGGCGATTCGCTCGGCCCGGCTGGCCGGCTGGCGGCGACGGCGAAAGGAGCCGCCGACCGAGGAGGCCGAGGCCGCCGAAGCCACGCGGCTAGACGGTCTGTCCGCGACCCGGCTGGCGAGCGGCCCCGGTCTGGTGGCCGCGGCCTTCGGAATCGACCGGACGATGACCGGGCTCGACCTCCTCGACCCGAGCTCGCCGCTCCGCATCGAGCTCGCCCCACCAGACGAGCCGCGGCCGGCGGTCGAGACGACCCCGCGCATCGGGATCGGCTTCGCGGGTGCCCCGTGGACAGACGTCCCGTGGCGATTCATCGTCGCCGGGCACCCGTCGGTCTCGGGACCGGCTTCCCGTCGTATCGGTCGCGCCGGCTGACGGGTCGTGGACGCCCGATCGATCGCCCTGCTCGAGTTCCCCCAGGTTCGCGAGCGCCTCGCCGCGGCAGCCTCGTTTCCGCCGTCCCGTCGCCTCGCGGAGGCGCTCGAGCCGTCATCGGACCCGGTCGTCGTCGCGCGTGGGCTGGACGAGACCGACCAGGCGCGGGCGCTCCTCTCCGAGCGCAGCGGCGTCGGCGTTGGCGCGGCCCACGACATCGGCCCGTCGATCGAACGGGCAGCCCGAGGCGGCCGGCTCGATCCGAGCCAATTCCTCGAGCTCGCGGATACGCTCGACGCTGCCTCGCGGCTGCAGACGTCACTCGCCGACGACCGTCGGCTGCTCCTCCACGCCCTGGCTCGTGACATCCACCCACTTCCGGCGGTCCGCTCGACGCTCGCCCGGAGTTTCGACCCCGTGGGCGAGATCCTCGACACGGCGTCGCCCCGCCTCGGTGGGCTCCGGGCGGCCGTACGGGTCGCCTACGACCGGCTGCGGCGTCGGCTCGATTCCCTCGTCGGCTCCGAGCTGGGAGGCGCGCTCCAGGAACCGATCATCACCCTCCGCAACGGCCGCTATGTCGTCCCGGTCAAGGCCGAGGCACGCTCCCGAGTCAAGGGCATCGTCCACGACGCCTCGGGCAGCGGCCAGACCCTGTTCGTCGAGCCGCTCGTCGCCGTCGAGCTCGGCAACGCGTGGCGCGAGGCCCAGGTCGCAGAGCGTGAGGAGACCGAGCGCATCCTCGATGAGCTGTCGGCGCTCGTTGCCGCAAACGCCGAGGCGCTGACGGCAACCCTCGACGCGCTCGCGCGCTTCGACTTCTGGGCGGCGAAGGCCCAGCTCGCCGCGGAGCTCGACGGCATTCGCGCCGAGACGACCGACCGCCCCGAGATCGTCCTCCTCGGCGCGCGCCACCCGGGCCTGACCGGGCGGATCGTCCCGATCGATGTCCGGATGGGCCACGGCTACACGGCCCTCGTCGTCACCGGTCCGAATACCGGCGGCAAGACCGTGACGCTGCGGACGATCGGCTTGCTCGCGCTCATGCACCAGGCGGGCCTGCATATCCCGGCCGATGCCGGCAGCCGCCTGCCGGTCCTGCGCGACGTGTTCGCCGACATCGGCGACGAGCAGTCGATCGCCCAGTCGCTCTCGACGTTCTCGGGGCACCTCCGATCCATCACCCGGATCGTCGAGGCGGCGGGCCCCGGCACGCTCGTCCTGCTCGACGAGCTGGGCGCGGGCACAGATCCGACCGAGGGCTCGGCGCTGGCCCAGGCGCTCCTCGATCACTTCATCCGGACCGGAGCGCTGGTCGCCGCGACGACGCACTACGCCGAGCTCAAGGCCTACGCCCATACGACCGCAGGGGCACGCAACGCCTCGGTCGAGTTCGACCTCGAGACACTGTCGCCGACGTACCGCCTCACGAAAGGCCTGCCGGGCGGCAGCCAGGCGTTCGCGATCGCCGAGCGGCTAGGGCTGGACGCCGCGATCGTCGCCGATGCCCGGTCGCGCCTGTCCGAGAATGAGCGCGCCTTCGAGGAGACGCTGGCCAGGATCCGGGCGACGGAGGGCGAAACGAGTGAGGCCCTCGATCGGGCCCGGGCGGCGGAACTGCGGGCCGCCGACGCGCTCCGCGACGCGAGCGAGGAGCGGCGCCGGGCACGCGAAGAACGCGACGAGCTCGTCCGCTCGGCTCGAAACGAGGCGGAGCGGCTCGTCGCCGACCTTCGCGAGGACGTCTCGGAGACGCGCCGGACGCTCGAACGGGAGACGATCACCGCGCCGTCGCTCGATGCCGCCGTCGCTCGCGCCGAGGGTCGGCTCGAACGCCTTCCCGAGAACGAGGCCGAACCCCCGGTGGTGGAGCCGCCAGTCCACGTCTGGCGCCTCGGCGATCGCGCACGGAGCCGGACGGGCGGCTGGGAGGGCCGGATTGCGGCCCTCGAGCGCGGTGGTGAACGCGCGACCCTGGAGGCGGGCGGGATGCGGGTATCGGTCGACACCAGCGATCTCGAGGTCGCCGCGCCGGTCTCGATCGGGCGCAGAGGCGGAGGCCCTGAGGGGGACTCCGGGGCCAGTGGCCTACGTCTCGATCGGGCCCGCAGTGTGGCATCGTCGCTCGACCTGCGCGGGGCACGCGTGGATGAGGCGCTCGAGGCGCTCGACCGCTATCTCGACGATGCCTCGCTGGCCGGCCTCGACAAGGTCCTGATCATCCACGGCAGCGGCACCGGCGCTCTGCGCGACGCGGTGCGGGCGGAGGCCGGCAGCCATCCGCTGGTGAAGGGCGTCCGCGCCGGTGAACGGGGCGAGGGCGGCGACGGCGCCTCGATCATCACCCTCTGAGCCGAGAAGGACTTGCCTGCGGCCGGCCCACCGAGGTCCGAGGCGGCGCTCCGCTAGCCATCGGCCCGAGGTTTCAGGGCTTCGGTGTCTTGTGCGGCGGCCCCGAATTCCTCGGCGTGTCCGTCGGGCATGGTGTCTGGAAGAAGAGCCCGCACGGCTCAGGCGTCGGCGCCGGTTTCGTGCACAGCTCAGTCGGGGCAAAGATCCCGCCCCAGGTCTTGCCGTAGGGGAAGTGGATGCCGCCGTAGAAGTAGGCCGTCCTCGTGCCCTCGGGACCGCCGGAGACCCCGGGCCCGCGTGACGCGCGCTTGACCCAACCCCGGGTGTACTTGCCCCAGTTCGGGAAGTTCTCCTCGACGTGGCTGAAGTCGAGCGCCCCGACGACCTTTCGGGGGCCGGCACAGCCGTCCTGCCAGAGCTTGCCGGTGGCGGCATCGATTTCAACGCCGTGATGGATGTTGTCGGCGTCGCGCGGCACGGTGCCCTTGATGAAGAGCTCCTTGACCTGTTTCGCCGAGAACG
>JANMPL010000113.1:0-4708 GCA_031369845.1 Chloroflexota bacterium | reverse complement strand
CTCCCGACCTACGTGATCTTCACGAAGCTCGGCTGGACCGGAACGTGGTTGCCATTGATCGTCCCGCACCTGTTCGCAAACGCCTACAACGTCTTCCTGCTGCGGCAGTACTTCATGTCGATTCCTCGCGATCTCGACGAGGCCGCGATGATCGACGGAGCAGGCCCGTTCCGGGTCCTTCGGTCGGTGATCCTGCCGATGTCGGTGCCGGCGATCGTGGCGGTCACGCTCTTCCATTTCTTCTTTGCCTGGAACGACTTCTTCATCCCGCTCCTGTACCTCGCCGCCAAGCCGGAGCTGCAGCCGCTCTCAATCGCGATCCAGCAGTACAACGCGCTGTATTCCACCCAGCCGACGCTGATCCAGGCCGCGTCCCTGATGACGATGGCGGTACCTGTGATCGTCTTCTTCCTCGCCCAGCGCGCGTTCATGCGCGGGGTCGTCGTTACCGGCGTGGAGAAGTGACGAGGCTCCTCGCCGAGCCGCCCCGTCAGGCGTGGCGGCGTCCGATCGGGCTGCCGTACGAAGGCGCCGTCCGACCCCGCGTCGACCTGCCGATGATCGACGATGGACCTTGGGGCGGCGTCCCGATTGGTGGCCTCGGGTCGGGCAGCATCGGGCGGACCCACCGTGGCGACTTCGCTCGTTGGCACCTCGAGGTGGGTGAGCATCGGTTCGAAACGATCCCCGCCAACCAGTTCTCCGTGTTCGTCGGACGAGGAGGGGAGCGACGCGCCCACGTCCTCTCGACGATTCGGCCCGACGCCCTGCCAGCCTGGGGCTGGGATCTGCCCGTCGGGTCGGGCATGTACCACGCGCTCTTTCCGTATGCCTGGTTCGAGTACGACTGGGCCGCCCTGCCGGTACGCATCCTCCAGCGCCAGTTCAGCCCGGTCATCCCATACAACTACCGCGAGTCGAGCTACCCGGTCGGGATCTTCGAGACGCTGGTTGAGAACCGCGGCACGGAGCCCCTGACGGTCGGCCTGATGCTGACATGGCAGAACCTCGTAGGCTGGCCGCGTGGCGAGGACCGACGCGGTGGGCATCGCAACGAGGCGATCCAGCGCGACGGCCTGACCGGCGTCGTACTCGCCGGACCGTCGGACGCGGCCGGGGACGCGTGGCACGGTTCGTTCGCGATCGTTGCGCCCGATGAGGCGGGTCTCCAGCTCACGACCCTTGATCGGTTCTCCGTCGACGACGGCGCCGCGGTCTGGACCGACTTCGCAACGGACGGTCGGCTGGACGCTCGCCCCGCTGGTTCGCCGAGCCGGGCCGGCGAAGCAATTGGCGGGGCGCTGGCGGCGACGATGGAGCTCGCTCCCGGGGAATCGAGGCTCGTGCCGTTTGTCATCGCGTGGGACTTCCCGATCGCCGAGTTCGGCTCCGGCACGCGTTGGCGCAAGCGCTACTCGAAGTACTTCGGGACCTCCGGCCTGAATGCCTGGGCGATCGCGGCCGAGGCGGCGACCTGTCGCGAGGCCTGGTCCGCCGAGATCGACGCCTGGCAGGCCCCGATCCTCGCCGATCCCCAGCGGCCCGACTGGTACAAGACCGCGGTCTTCAACGAGCTCTACTACATGGTCGACGGCGGGACTGTCTGGACGGACGGCGAGCCCGGTGGGACTGCGACGCCGACCGGGCCAGACCCCACCGCGGCGACTGTGGCGGCCTCGACGGGTTTGGACGAGTTTGGCCGATTCGCGATCCTCGAATGCTTCGACTACCCGTTCTACAACACGTTGGACGTGAACTTTTACGCGTCCTTCGCCCTTCTCCACCTGTGGCCGGAGCTAGAGCGAGCGGTGATCCGGGATCTCGTCGACGCAGTCCCAGTCCACGATCCGGCGATCGTCGAGATCCAGTGGAGCGGGCTGCCGGCCACTCGCAAGTGTCCGGGCGCGCTACCTCACGACGTCGGCGGTCCCGGTGAGGACCCGTTTCTCCGACTTAACTCCTATCGGTTCCAGAACATCAACATCTGGAAGGACCTCAACTGCAAGTTCGTCCTCCAGCTCTGGCGCGACGGCGTCGTCCTCCGGGATACGACGCTGCTGCGGTCCGCATGGCCGGCGGTCGTGCAGGCAATCGATCACATCGCCGCCTTCGACGCCGACGGCGACGGGCTGCCGGAGCACGACGGCGAGCCAGACCAGACGTACGACACCTGGCCGATGCGCGGCCCCAGTGCGTACGGGGGCAGCCTCTGGCTCGCCGCGCTCACCGCGGCCATCGAGATCGGCGGCGGGGCGGGCGATGCCGCGACGGTGGCCCGGTTTCGCGACATCCTGGAGCGCGGACGCGCTTCCTTCGAGTCGAAGCTCTGGAACGGTCGTCACTATCGCTTCGATATGAGCGGCGGGCCCTCGTCGGAGTCGGTCATGGCCGATCAGCTTGCCGGCCAGTGGTACGCCGACGCCACCGGTCTCGGCGATCTCGTCGCACCGGATCGGGTCGAACTGGCGCTTCGGACGGTCCACGAGATGAACGTCCAGGGCTTCGCCGGAGGACTGATGGGCGCGGTCAACGGCGTGCGTCGGGACGGTACGGTCGATGATTCGAGCGAGCAATCGGCCGAGGTCTGGGTTGGGACCACCTACGCACTGGCCGCGTTCATGCTCGGCCGCGGCCTGACCGACGAGGCCTGGCAGACGGCCTGGGGCGCCTACGACGTCACGTACAACCGTGGGCTCTGGTTCCGGACGCCAGAGGCCTACGACGAAGCAGGCAACTTCCGGGCCAGCCTCTACCTCCGACCGCTCGCGATCTGGGCGATCGAGCATGCCCTCCGCGACTCCGTCTGAGCACGCCATTCTCGCCCCACGTGCACATCCGACACGTCGTGCAACTGGCGAGACCGAGTAGAGCCAGATTCGGGCTGATCAGGTCTGTTTTCGTCGGTTCCTGCACGCCGAGCGAGCCAAACGTGCATTTCGGAGCCCCGGGAGCGCTTGCCTCGTCGCACGTGCACGCCCCACGAGAATCCGGTCGGGCTGGGGCCGGCGGCGCGTACGATTAGGGCCATGCCCGACATTGAGTACGCCTTCCTCGCCGACGCTGCGGAGGCGCCTCCAGGCCAGAAGTTCCACGTCCTGGGCGGCGGCGTCGCCCGGATTGGCGGCCGGACGTTCCCCCTGCGGCATCCCCACATCGCCCTCGTCATGGGCCTGCTCGTGACGGCGCCCGAGACCGAGCGGGAACACGAGATCCGGTTCGTCCTCCTCGACCCCGACGGTGCCGAGGTCGCCGGCGCAACCGGCAGCCTGACGGCCCGCGGGTCGCACGACGGCCGCGACAGCATCCTGACGTTCTCGATCGACCTCTGGAACATCACGTTCCCGGCGCCCGGCGACTACTCGTTCCGGATCCTCGTCAACGGCTCGGAGCGCAAGCGGCTGCCGCTGCTGATCGCCGGCCCGGATGCCTGAGGTGTCTCGGCGGATTTCGGGCCCGGTCGGGCCCTGGCGTCACGAGGTCCCGGCCATCGACGAGGCGGCACTCGTCGCTGCCCGGCACGCTGATCGTTTGCTCGCAGAGGCGCAGGAACGCGAGATCACGCGCTGGGCCGCCTACCTCGAGACCATGCCGGACCGGCTCCGTGACGGCGACCTCCGCGACGTCAGGCTCGCCGCTATGCGGGCGAGAGCGGCCTACGGCCCGAAGGACTCGATCCGGGATGCCCTGCCGGCGGAGCTGACCGAGCCCTTCCTCGAATCGGTCGACCGGCTGCTCAAGGCGCTCGCCCGACGCGAACTCCGCAGCGACGCCTAGCTCGCCTGGCCTCTCGCCGTCGACCACTCCTCGCGGATCATCGCCATCCGATGGACGTCGACGTAACGACCGTGCCGGAACAGGCCTCGCCGGAACGTCGCCTCCTGGACGAACCCGAGCCGCTCGTAGACATGTCGGCCCCGCGCGTTGTCGTCGTAGACGTCGAGCCAGACTCGCTGCAGGCGCAGCTCGCCAAACCCGAAGTCGAGCAGAGCGCGGATCGCATCGGAGCCGTAGCCCTGCGAGGTGTCCGCCGGGTCGCCGATCAGGATCCCGAGCCCCGCACCGCCGTTCGTCAGGTCGAGGGCGTGGAGGTCGATCGAGCCGACGGGGCGCTCGTCCGCGAGGAGGGCGATAACGAAGAACCATCGGTCGCGTCCGTGATGGTCGAGCATGTCCTCGAACCAGCGCTCCTCCATCGCCTGGCCGATCGGGCTGCGGACCGCGAGGAACCCGGTCGTCCGGGCGTCGGACATCCAGCGCACGAACATCGGGATGTCGGCGCGCTCACCAGGGCGGAGAAAGACGAGGCCTCCCCGGATGATGGGCTCCGGGCGGGCTCGATCTGCGGACACGGCGGCCATGTTGGAAGTCTACGTCGGCCGAGAGCCCGATCCGCGGTCAGGCTGATCGTCGGGGTTACGCCATCGATGATCGGCATTCATGATCCGATCAGCGTGTCCGGGTATGCGACGCGCCCTTCGCGAGGACGGCATTGGCATCGGTGGCGAGGACAAGGGTACGAGCGCGGCTTCGCCCTACCCACCTCTTGATCGTCGCCCTGGTGGCTCTGCTGGTAGGAATCGGCGCTCTCTCGCTCGTGAGAGCCGTCTCGCAGCCGCGGCGCACGACACAGGTCTACGACCCGCCGGTCCTCGCGGGTCAGCAGCTCTGGGGAGCCTGCGCCGGCGGGTTCTACGCTCGCCTGGGGGAC
>JANMPL010000107.1:0-2406 GCA_031369845.1 Chloroflexota bacterium | reverse complement strand
GAACCCTTTGCCGTCGAGCGTGCCGTCGATCGACGCCCAGCCACGATTGAACGAGAACGGGCCCACGGGCGTCGTCTGCACCTGCTGAGCAACGTACCGCCCGTTCTGCGGATGGAAGGTTTGCAGGCCGGGATTGCTGTCGTTGACGAGGATCACATCGTGATCCTCGAATGTCAGGAAACAAGACCCAAACGGGCCCGAGCAGAGCAAGAGCGGAACTGGGCCCACGTTCGCATTGTTCGAGGTCGCCGCGACCGAATACGAGAGGCCGCGCCCCGCAAGGTTCTGTTGCAGGATGGCGAGGAAGTCCAGGCTCGGCGGCGCCCCGGGCCCGGTGGAGGTCCACGTCGCTACCTCCTGGAGGCCGATGATGTCCGGGTCGTTCGCTTCGATCTCGGCGGCGATCGCATCGGCGCGCGCCGGGAAGTCCGTGAACTGCACTTCCCCGTAGATCGTGGCCACCGCCACAAAGAATTCGAACGGGCTCGTTGCCGCGTTCACCGGATCGAGGCTCGCGCCCAGATAGAGGTTCTGGGTCATCACCGTGAGGTCGCGCTTGTCCTTGGCCTCGGCGGTTCCCGGCATGCCCGCGACGAGTGCGAGCACAAGGGCGGCGACGGTCCCGATTCGGTGCCCTCGTCCGTTCATATCGAGACTCCCTCACGTCGCCGAGATGATCGGCATCAAAGTCGCGCGTATCGGCGACTCTTGAACACTAGGCGCCCTCCGTCTCGCCAGCATCGGCCCGCATGCGTCCCCGCTCGGGCCCTCGGGTGCCGCGGATCGGTCAGATCCGGCGGAAGACCATCCCGGCGAGCAGCAGGATCGTGGCGGCCACGAAGGCAATGATCGCCAACCGCTCCGGCACAAGCGAACCGAACGTGCCCAGGAGCCCGACGACGATCAGCACGATCGCGACGACGATCGTGGTCACCGTCGGAGCGTAGTTCACGCGGTTCATCGGCTCAGATCCCACGCACGAGGGAGCCGACCACAAGGAGCGTCGGGCAGGCGGCCAGCGCGAGGGATGCCAGTTGGCGATCGAGGGTCAGGCCGACCGCACCGAGGACGTCGCGGATCGGATTGAGCAGTGGCACCAGCGGCTCGACCGGCCACAAGAACACGAAGCCGATCACCCCGAGGATGAGGGCAATCACGACGGTGATCAGGCGTGGGGCGTTGGGCTTGAGGCGCACGACGCTGGGCAGTATGGCAGACCAGCATGGTCATCGACCCTATGATGCGTCGCCGCCAGCTTGCGGACGGTGTACGTCTACGAGGCTCGTGTCAGGGTCGTGTGCCAGCTCCTCAGCGGGCGGGCCCGCATTAGGTGCAATGTATCGTTCGGGCACCCGAGGGACGGGTCCTTGGCGAGGAGGCGATTGATGGAGGCGACAAGCAGCCCGCGGCGGCGGCTCCCGCCCCGCTGGTTCATCCGTATCGCCTGGGCGGCCCACCGGGCGATCCACCGGCTCACCGGTGGGCGTCGCGGGCTGTGGCTCGTCAGGCCCGGGCGCTGGGGAACGATGCGGATGACGACCGTCGGCCGGCGGACCGGGAAGACGCGCAGCGCGATCCTCGGCTATTTCGAGGATGGTCCGAACCTGGTAACGATGGCGATGAACGGCTGGGGGGCGCCGGAGCCGGCGTGGTGGCTCAACCTGCAGGCTCAGCCGAACGCCCAGATCGAGCTCAAGAGCGGCACGCGCGCAGTCCGTGCGCGGGCCGCCGTAGGCGAGGAGCGCGAGCGCCTCTGGGCGAGGTTCCGCGAGTTCGGCGATGACCCGGACGACTACGCGCATCGGCGACCGGGGCGGACCGAGGTGGTGGTGCTCGGGCCGGCTACGGCGGCCGGGACGCGACCCCAGGACGAGGGCATCGCATAGTCAACGCTCGGCCGTCGAATGGCCCGCCGACCAGCGTCCCGAGCATCGGCGGGATGAAGCGGGGGCGCGAAGCAGCTCCTCAGCGATCAGTTGTCTGCGGGTTCACAGCGGCGTCGCGGATGGCCCGCCGGAGATCCTTGATCAGCAAGGCAACGTGGAGCGGATCCGTTGGCGACGGCTCGAACCCGGGGTCGATGGCTCTGTAGAAGGCGACAGCCTCGGGCGTTTCTGCGTGGATCAGCAACGCGCGGACGCCGGCGCGGTCTGCGATCGCGGCGACCTGAAAGAACGCGTCCCGGACGAGTTCCGATCCGAGGCCTCGTCCCTGCTCGCCCATGTGGACGCCGAGGCGAGTAAGGATCACGACAGGAACGGGATATCGACCGACGCCCTTGGTTACCCTCGGTGGCGCCTCAGCATGCGAGATTGACCCCGCCGATAGCGCGTAGTAGGCGACGACCGTTCGCGTACCGGCGAGGCAGACGACGTAGACCTTGGCGGTGTCCGACTGGTGGGCCTG
>JANMPL010000094.1:0-2250 GCA_031369845.1 Chloroflexota bacterium | reverse complement strand
CTCCCGACGGCAACGTCTGCGGCCTCACGAACGGTTCGCAATACCGTCGGTGAGGGCGGCGGCGACTCGTCGGGCGAGGCCGCTGTTGTCAACGTTGAAGCGATTGCGAGCCGACGCTAGACTTCGAGGCCTCCCGAGCGGGAGTAACTCAGTTGGCAGAGTGTCTGCTTCCCAAGCAGGATGTCGCGGGTTCGAATCCCGTCTCCCGCTCCACCTCCCCATTCGAATCAGCCGGCGCTGACGCGGTCCGTTACGCTTGGTGGCGTGATCCGACTCGCGATCCTGGGCCTCTGGCATGTCCACGCCAAGGACTACGCGGCCGAGGCCCAAGCCAACCCCGAGACGAAGATCGTCGCGGCGTGGGACGAGGACGCTGCCCGGGGAGAGGCGCGGGCCCAGGAGCTCGGCGCGCAATTCCATGCTGACCTTGGCGAGCTCCTCGCCCGCTCTGACGTCGACGCCGTAATCGTCACGACCCGCACCAGTGCTCATCCGGAAGTCATGCTGGCCGCCGCAGCGGCCGGCAAGCACATCTTCACCGAGAAGGTCCTCGCCCTGACGCCGGCTGAGGCCAAACGGATCGTCGAAGCCGTCGAGCGCGCCGGGATCAAGCTGAGCGTCTCGCTCCCCCGGTTGTCTCATGGCTACACACTTGCGATCCGGGAAGTGCTTGCATCCGGCGAGCTCGGCGAGGTGACCCAGGTCCGCTGCCGGCTGGCCCACGACGGGGCGATCGGTCGGCGCTGGCTGCCCGGCCATTTCTTCGACCCCGACGAGGCCGGCGGTGGTGCCCTCGTCGATCTGGGCTGCCATCCGCTCTACCTGACTCGACTCTTCCTCGGCGGTATGCCCGAATCGGTCAGCGCCGAATACGGTCACGTCACTGGTCACGCGGTTGACGACAACGCTGCGGTGATCCTGCGCCATCGGACGGGTGCCCTCGGGATCGCCGAGACCGGCTTCGTGACTGCCTTCTCGCCGTTCACGATCGAAGTCCACGGGACGACCGGGAGCCTCCTGTACGGCGCGCCCGAGCGCCGGTTGCTGATGCGAACCGCAACCCGCGGCAGTAACGACGCCTGGGCGGAGCTGCCGATCCCCGATTCGGCGCCGACCCCATTCGAGGGATGGGTCCGCAACATCCTCGACGACACCGAGGCGAGTGAGAACGTCGCCCTGGCTCTCGACCTCACGACCCTCGTCGATGCGGCCAACCGATCGGCGCTGACAGGCGAGGCCGTCCGCATAGCACCGCCCGAACCCGCGGCCCCGTCGGAGCGGCGGTGAGCCGGCCCGTCGAGGGCGATGGACCCATCCGGATCGGCATCATCGGGGGCGGTTCGATCGCCCGCGCCCATCTCAGCGGCTACCTCCAAGCCCCTGAATCGGTCGCCGTGAACGCGATCGCCGACATCGATCCCGAACACGCCCAGCAGCACGCGGATCGCGCCGGTGGGGCGCGGGTATTTCTCGACTACAGGGAGATGCTCGCGTCGTCCCTCATCGACGCGGTCGACATCTGCCTGCCGCACCACCTCCACGCGGACGCGGTCGTCGCCGCAGCCGAGGCCGGCAAGCATGTCCTCTGCGAGAAGCCGCTCTGCCTGACCCTCGCGGAAGCGGAACGGGTCCGGCAGGCGGTGTCGGACGCCGGCATCACGCTCATGTGCGCCCACAATCAGCTCTTCCTGCCGCCGGTCGCCGCCGCCCGCGAGCTTCTCCAGGAAGGCCTCCTCGGGACCGTCTATCAGGCTCGGACGACCGACAGCTTCCACAACGATTTCGATCCGAGCTCGATGGGCTGGCGGGCACATAAGTCGACGAGCGGGGGCGGCGAGCTCATCGACACCGGCTACCACCCCACGTACCTCCTCCTCTACCTCCTCGACTGTGAGCCAGTCGAAGTGGCCGCGATGCTGAGCCGTCATCGGCTGGCGTTCATGGAGGGTGAGGATTCCGCCGATGTCCTCGTCCGATTTGCCGACGGATCGATCGGGACCCTGACGACCAGCTGGGCATACGAGCCGGCCGGTTCCACGGAGAAGTTCTCGGTCGTCGGCGAAGCAGGCAGCATGTGGAGCGATGGCCAGGCACTCTTCCACAGGCGGCGGGGCGGCGAGACCGTCCAGCTCGTGGACCCGCCCGACCACAAGATCGAGACGATTGGCCTGTCGGTCCTCGACTTCGTCGCATGCCTCCGAGAGGGGCGCCGGCCGATCCACACGGAGGTCGAGGGCATCAACGTGCTCA
>JANMPL010000072.1:0-10418 GCA_031369845.1 Chloroflexota bacterium | reverse complement strand
CCGGCGTCGCCGCCGTGCCGCGAACGAAACCGATGACCACGGGCGTCATCTTCGTCCACGGGATCGGCTCCCAGAAGCAGGGCGAAACGCTCCTCCAGTGGTCCGCGCCGATCATCGAGGTGATCACCGACTGGAAGCGCTGGTTCGTCCGGCGCCCGGAGCTCGTCCGCGATCCCGTCGAAGCTGCGCGCATCGACTTCTCCGACGACCGCCCGACGATTGACCTGAGCATTCCGGCGGCGACGGTTGGTAAGCGCGAGTTTCCCGAGGCGCGCTGGATCCTCACCGAATCGTGGTGGGCGGCGAAGGTCGAGCCGCCGGCTCTCTCGACCATGACCAGCTGGCTCGGGCCGCAGGGCGGGGCGGGCCAGATCGTGACTGCGATCCTCGGCAACCGAGCCGGAACGCATGTCGTGTTCAGGGCCGCCGTGGCGCCGTTCGTGTCCGTTCTTGCCGGACTGGTCCTCTCGATCTATACGCTCGTGCGTGGCGTGACGGCGCTGATCCCGATCAAGGCAGTCAGTGACGCGGCGATCCTGCGCGCGTTCGACGAGTTCCTGACTGGCTGGTTCGGCGACGTGCGCATCCTCGTCTACGACCCGGCCCAGTCGGCGAATATCCGGGCCGGCCTCGCCGGCGCCATCCGGAAGCTCCATGAGGTCGACCACGTCGATCGCGTCGTCGTCGTCGCCCACTCGGGCGGGGCCATGGTGAGCTACCTGACGTTGACCGACCCGGTGTATGCCGACCTCAAGGTCGACAAGCTCATCACCTTCGGAGAGGCCTGGAACCTCGCGACGACGCTGACGCCGCCCGCGCGCGGACTGGGCGACCGCCTTCGCATGGACATCACGAATCGTACGCACCCGATGCTCTGGCGGGACTACTGGGCGTCGCACGATCCGGCACCGGCGGGCGTGGCCCGCACATCCGAGATCCCAGGCGGCGGAGCCAACCCTGGCCGCGTTCGTTCCCGCCTTGTCTGGAACCGCCGCAGTCTCCTCGACGACCACGGGACGTACTTCGAGAACGACGAGGAGTTCACCTTGTCGGTTCTCCGCGAGATCGACTGTCCGGAGTCGTGGGGAGAGACCGCCGAAGGGGAGCGTCCTCGGTCGCGCTTCTACCCGACCCCGCCCGGTAACGATGTCGAGTCATCGCCTCCGGTCGATCAACGAGAGCGACGCCATCGCGAGCGCGTGGCCATCCTCGCGCTCTGGCGGCAGCTGGCGATCGCGCTCCCAGTTGCGGTCATCACCGCAGTCCTGGCGAGCCCCACCAGGCTCACGGAAATCGGCCGGTTTGCAGTCGCCCCGCTGAAGGCGATCCCGATCCTTAACGACATTGGGACCGTCGTTATCGACTGGCTGCGCTCGCTCCAGGCACCGCCCGTCCAGGTCTTCCAGGTGTGGCTCCCCGACGCCGTGAACTGGCTTGGTCTCGGGACGCTCCAGGCGATCGTCCTCATCTCGATCCTCCAGTTGACGTTCGCGCCGGTGACGGCGTACGAGGCCTGGTCGACCGACGACTGGAGGCGCCGCCTGTTCATCGCGGCGGAGGTGGCAATAGGCTTCGCGCTCGTTGTCGCGACCCTGCCGCTGATCCTGACACCGGACCACGGCCGCTTGCTCGGCACCCAATGGGGGTGGTGGCCGGGCGTTGTCCTGACGATTGCGACGATTGCGTTCGCATGGGTCGGCTCGACCGTCCCCAAAGCCTGGCCGTCGACGACGCGGCTGTTCGCAGGCGGAGCGGTCGTCGTCTTCACTGCGGCGATGGCGTCCGCCGTCCTCGCGATCTTCGAGCGCCCCGATCTCGAGGTAGGCGAGCTTGGCTACGCAGTGATCTGGATCTGCTTCATCGTGCTCTACAAGCTGGGTGTCGGGCGGTGGACCCAGTGGGATCGAATCGAACGCCGGATGGCGTATCGCGAATCGCCAAACGTGACCGTGCGCCGCCGCTCGGTCTGGTTGAGCATGATCGGCTTCACGACTGTCGCGGCGGCGCTCTCGCTCTGGTTCTTGGACCCTGACGTGGCCTTGGTGGGATTGTCCATCGAGCGGTGGGTCGTGGCCGCGGGCGTGGCGCTCATCGGCGCCGCGATCGTCCTCGGATCCGTGGACTGGAAAGGCGCCGAGAACGTCATCAGTTCGCCGGGCGCCGTCGAGTCGGCCCGGGGAAAGGTCTAGTCAGAGCCGCGAGCGAGCCCGCTCAGACCGCGACTGGCTCGCGATACTCCCCGAACACCTCGCGAAGGACCCCGCACTGCTCGCCGAGTGTTGCGTAGGCCGCGGCGCAACGGATGAAATGCGGCATCAGGTTGTCATCAGATGAGCCGGGCCGGCGGGCCGCCTCCCGGAGCCCGACGAGGGCCGACTCGACGGCGGAAGCATCCCGGTCGCGTCGGGTTCGCTCGAGGCGAGCCATCTGGCGTTCGAACGAGCCGAGAGGCACCTGGAGGACGGGGATCTCGGTCACTTCCGAGCGGTCGGCATAGGCGTTGACCCCGACGATCCGTCGCTCGCCCGCGTCGAACTCGCGCTGGAAGCGATAGGCCGCGTCGGCGATCTCGTTCTGCGGGTAGCCCTCCTTTGTCGCTTCGACCATCCCGCCGCGACGGTCGATCTCGTCGAGGTAGCGCCAGACGTCGCGCTCCGTCTCATTGGTGAGCGACTCGACGAACCAGCTCCCTCCGAGCGGATCGATCGTGTTCGCGACACCCGATTCCTCGGCGATGATCTGTTGCTGGCGGAGCGCCAGGAGCGCGGCCTCGGCCGTCGGCACTGCGAGGGCCTCGTCGTAGGCGTCGGTGTGGAGCGACTGGGTCCCGCCCAGGACGGCGGCGAGCGCCTGAAGCGCAACCCGGGTCAGGTTGTTGAGGGGCTGCTGGCCCGTGAGTGAGACGCCGGCCGTCTGGGTGTGGAATCGCATCCACGTCGAGCGCTCGTTCTCGGCCCGGTAGCGCTCGGTCATCAGCTTGAACCAGATCCGGCGGGCGGCCCGGAACTTGGCGATCTCCTCGAAGAAGTCGCTGTGGGAGTTGAAGAAGAACGACAGCCGCGGCGCGAAGTCGTCGACACGCAGCCCACGCGCCATGGCGTGCTCGACGTAGGCCATCCCGTCGGCGATCGTGAATGCCAGCTCCTGGATCGCGGTCGAGCCGGCCTCCCGGATGTGATAGCCGCTGATCGAGATCGTGTTCCAGCGCGGCATCTCGCGCGTCCCGAACTCGATCGTGTCGGTGACGAGCCGCATCGACGGCTCCGGCGGGAACAGGAACTCCTTCTGGGCGATGAATTCCTTGAGGATGTCGTTCTGGAGCGTTCCCTCCAGAGCGGCTCGGGGGACGCCGGCCTTCTCGGCGGCGACGATGTACATCGCCCAGATCGGAGCGGCCGGGCTGTTGATGGTCATCGAGGTCGAGACGCGGTCGAGCGGGAGATCGGCGAGCAGGACCTCCATGTCGGCCAGGCTGCTGACACCGACCCCGCACGTGCCGAACTCGCCCTCCGCCTCGGGGTCGTCCGTGTCGTAGCCGTAGAGCGTAGGCATGTCGTAGGCGATCGAGAGGCCCGTCTGGCCGGCGGCGAGCAGGGACTTGAAGCGGGCGTTCGTGTCCTCCGCGGCCCCGAACCCGGCAAACATCCGCATCGTCCAGAGGCGGCTGCGGTAGCCGGACGGGTGGATGCCGCGGGTGAACGGCGGCTCACCGGGGAAGCCGACGTCACGAAGTGGATCGAAGTCGTCCCATCGGCCTGGCTCACGTCGAAGCGGTTCGCCACGATGGTCGACCGCGGTCGGTCCGCCTCCGCCGCTCCGGTCGCCGTCCTCATCCGGGCGCCACGACCACGGTCCGTAGAGCCGATCGACCTCGGTGTCGCTGATCGTGCTGAAGCGGATTCGTCGCTCCGGCGCGCGATCAAGGGCGGGCCCCAGGCGCTTTGCTTCCCAGGCCCGACGGCGTGCCGACCAGGTCATGGCGGCGTCTCTAGCACGAGCACCCTTCACGCCCGGAACGGGCGTTTCTTCAGCGATCCTCGACGGAAGGCGGGAGCGGAGGCGGCGGCGCCGTCCGCGAGTCGATCGGCTCGTTGACGGGCTGCTTCTGCTTCCTAAGGCCTCGGACGATCCGGAAGAGCTCAATCGCGGTCAGGATCGGCAACAGCCTCCGCGGCAGGAACCGAAGGAAGACGGCACGGGCGATCCAACCAAACATCGGACAATTGTCGAGCATCGTGCCGTCCGATGGGACGCGGCCAGGACGGTTGGGCGTGTCGGCCGCCTTGCGGTCCGATGATCAGCCCGGAAATGCGGCCGCGATCGCCTCGGCGACGACCGCCCCATGGGCCTCCTTCGTCTGAATCTCCCGGATGAAGCTAGCGACAACGACCACGCGGACACGTTGCCCGTCCTGTGAGACGACGACCGTCTGATAGGACTCGCCATTCAATGTGTCGATCCGGGACGCGGGCTGGCCGTTGATCTCCGTCGCGCTCGTGTCCACCGAGAGGCTATTGCGAGCGGCCCGGGCACCCGCCTCGTAGAAGTCGGCGACCCAGTCCGCCCGGAGCTGGTCGGCCTCGAGAATAGCCATGGAGACGCCACTCGATGACCCGAGATCCCAAGTCGCCCCTGCGAACCGAAGCTCACCCACGTTGTGCGCCCTCAGCGTCCCGAGCGCGGTCTCGGTGCAGCTGCGGCCGGAGTCGACGTGATCGGGCGCCCGATCCCTGAACTCGCGCGGCACGAGCGTCTCCAGGGCGGGATACGCACCGACAACGCGGCTATCGGACGTGCATGGCGCGCTCGGGTCGAACGGAGGCGCGGCGCAACCCGCAGCAACCGCGGCGACCGAGAGGAGCGCGCCGAGGACCGCGACTTGAGCGAGGCGCGTGCGGACGCGAGCCGTAGAACCGGGGGACATTCGGGGATCATACGGGCTTCCGGCCGATCGACCTTTCGAGCTATACGCGCGCACCTTCGGCCCACATAACAGCCGCATTACAAAGCGGTGTGGTGCCCCGGCGCACCTGGTACCGGCGTCCCGGATTGGTGCGCCAGCGCGCCCGACCATTGTCGGAGGCGTTTCGGGACGGAGGAGCCATTGAGGTGCACGGGCCCCAGACCTAACGTGACACCTGCGCCGTAACGCGACGATCGGGAACTACCTGGGGCGTCGGTCACGGATCAACGGTCGGCCTTCGGTTCACCTGATGACGGTTCAGATGCCGCGGATCCCGACCCAGATCACGAGCCGAGTAACTACGGATCATTCGGCCAGCAGGCCCGGTACGCGTTACGGTAGGGCTTATCGCTCGGATCATTTCGCGCTCGTTCGGTCGCCTCCCGGTCATCGGGGGGCGATCGCCGCGTTCGGAGGGTTTTGGCCCAACCTCGAAGGGCGACTCCTCCGATTTCGCACGTCGCGCGAAGTCACCTGCTTCTCCTCGATGATCCGAACTCGGACTCCGAAAGCGGACGACTGGTCGGAACGGGAGTGAGTTCTGGAGACGTTCGAAATCGGACGACCGGAGCGGGCGCGGGCGCTCAGGCGGAGCGGCCGGACGGCGCGCCTGGGTTGTCCCGGACCGTGATTCGATCGCGCCTGGCAATCCCCCGCCGATCGAGGTCCTCCTGGACGACCCTCGCGGCGGCCACAAGCTCGGGATCCCGGGTGATCGTCCTGGCGAGCCAGTCAATGTAGGACGGCTCGAACGCCGCGACCTGGCCGAGGGTGTGGCCGCGGAACCTGCCGAACTCGAGCTCGCGGACCACGGCGTCGTCGAGCGGCGGCGGTGGCGGCCGCCGGAAGTCTCGGATCCGCGCGCGTTCGAGTGGGCCGGTCGGGTCGCTGGCACGAGGAGGCTCGCGATGCTGCGCGGCGAACCGGATCGGGGCCTGGCCGCGGAGGGTCGTCGAGGCGCCCGGCCGGCCGTCGGTGCCGTTAGTGCGAAACGGTGCGTTCCGAGGCCGGACTGTCCCCGACGTGTCGAGCCTTCCGGTGACCGGCCTCGTGGGCTTCGGTCGCGGCGGTCCACCGCGTCGCGGCCTCGTCGACTCTTGCTCGAAGGTCGCCCCCGCCGGTCGGCTGCCCGCGCTCTCCCGCCCGACGCCGCCACGCGAGATCGCAGCATATGCCTCGTTGATCTCGGCCATCTGGCGCGTGGCAATCCGCGACGCCTCGGGATCATCGCCAATGAGATCGGGGTGATGCTGCCTCGCGAGACGACGCCAGGCCGCCTTGACCTTCGCGGGTGGTGCACCGGGCTCGACCCCGAGAACGTCGTACGGATCGCGTCTGGACACCCGCTGAGTGTATCCCGCCGTCGGCCGGCCACCGCACGCGACGGGTCGCGCGACGAGGCGTGGGATGGCCGGCGCTTGACAGGCCGCACGCTTGTGCCGTCCTCTGTACCCGTGCCGTCCTTCCGTCGAGCTGGCTTCGCGGCCGCTCTTGCCGCCGCGCCGTTTGCCCTCGCCTATCGCTTTGCCCTTGTCTATCGCGGACGTGCTGGCTTCCCACGCCGCAATCCGCCCCTGATAACTCCGACCGATCTCGGTATGCCGTTCGAGGAGCTGACCGTGCCGGCTCCGGGAACGGCGGGCCTGCCGGCCTGGTTCCTGCCGGCACGCGGTGGCGCTCCCGGCCCGGGCGTTGCGCTCGTCCACGGCTGGGAGTCGGCGCGAGACCGGACGCTGCCGATGGCTCAGTTCCTCACCGCGGCCGGTTTCCATTGCCTGACGGTCGACGTCCGCGGCCACGGTGGCAATCCCGCGGAGACGTTGCCGGTGAGTGCCGGGGAGTTCGGGTCCGACGCGCTCGCGGCGTTCGAAGCGTTGATGGCCCGACCCGAGGTCACCGTCGGGGCGATCGCCGGTCATTCGATGGGTGCGATCGGGGCGATCCTTGCGGGCGCGGCCGATGACCGGGTGGCGGCGGTCGTCGCGACGTCATCCCCGGCAGACCCCTATCGGCTGACCCGCCAGACCTTTCGGCTGGCCCACCTCCCCCTCCCGGATCCGATCGCCTACCCCCTCGCCTGGCTGACCACTCGCGTGTACCTGCGGCCTCGGGGCCATCGCGTTGCGACCGTCAGCGCCGCGACCGCGCTCACCGCACACGATCGCCCGATCCTCCTCGTCCACGGCGACGCTGACGACGTCGTGCCCATCGTCCACCTCGAGCGCCTGATCCGAACGGCGGCGAAGTCGGCGCGCCGCATCGACTCGCTCGTCATCGCCGGCGGCCATCACAGCTGGTTGTACGAGTTCGAGGAGTACCGGCGGGCGGTCGCCGGTTTCCTGGCTGAGGCGCTCCGCGGCCCCTACAGCCCGGCCGAGGCCGCCGATCGGGCCGCCGCGGTCAACGCCCAGCGGCTCCCGGCCGGGGAGGCGCCGTTCGAGGCCGTCGCAGCCGAGCCGGGCGGCTTCCGCACGCTGGCCGGCGTCGCGATGCCGAGGCGCCGAAGAGCACCGGCCGCGACGCCGACGCCTGATGACGCGGCGGCCGCGACCACACCCGTCGGACCTCCCGATCTCTCCGCAGAGGCCGCGTCGTGAACGAGCCGACGATGTCCGTCTGGCGGGCGATCTCCACGAAGCGCGCGATCCGCGAGTTCGCCGACACGCCGCTGGATCCTGCGCATGTCGACCGGATCCTTCGCGCCGGGCGTCGCTCCGGCAGCTCGAAGAACCTCCAACGCTGGGAGTTCATCGTCTGTCGCGATCGGGCGCATCTGCGGGAGCTCGCGACGGTTGGGCCGTGGGCAGGCCATCTCGCCGGCGCCGCTGTCGGGATCGCTCTCGTCACTCCAAATCCCGAGGCCGCCGACGCGCCGTTATCGGTCATGTTCGATCTCGGCCAGGCGGCCGCGTACATGATGCTGGCGGCCTGGGAGCTCGGTATCGGCAGCGTTCCGGCGACCGTCTACGAGCACGGCCGGGCCCGCCAGCTCCTCGGCTATCCCGACACGCACCACTGCGAGTACATCCTCTCGTTCGGCTACCCAGCGGATGCGAGCCAGCTGACCGCTCCGAACCGCTCCGGTCAGCGTCGGCCACTCGAGGAAATCGTCCACGAGGAGCGCTGGTAGGGCGAAACGCGACCGGCGACCTCACGGGACGAGCGGGTCCTCCGCGCCGATTCGCTCGAGGTCGAGCGCGACTGCCGGTTCGCTGTCGCTCGTCGCCGTCTCCGGCGCCGGAGCGCCGAGGTAGATGTAGGCCTCGGTCGCGAGGTCCAGCCCGACATCGAACCCGGCCGCCTCGGACAGGTACCACTTCTGCTCGAGGACGTCGCAGTAGGCCTGGACCAGATCCCGACCTCGGCCGACGGTCTCCGCGATGCGGGCAAGGGTCGGCCGGTACACCTCGCGCAGCCAGCGCTCGGCGGCAGTCGCGGGATCGATGGCTTGACTCGACTGCCACTCGAGCCAGGCGTGGTACTCGTTGAGGTCGTTCAGGAGCAGCCGGGCCTGCCCTTCGAGCGCCCGGATCCTCGTCCGACGCTCCATTTCCCGGGCGTGGAATCGGCGTGTCGTGACGTTCATCCGGAGCCGGACGAGGCCATCCGCGCTGGTGGGGTCGAGGGCGAGATCGACCGAGTAGCCGAGGTCGTTCAGCCGGCGGATGCGGGCCCGGATCGCCTGCCGATCGCTTCCATGGAGGACCGGCTCGTCGTGGAGCTCGGCCCACGTCGCTCGGTAATGCTCCCTGACGCGCTCAGCAGCGTCGATCGCCTCATCCGCTTCGTCCGTCCCCTGCATCGCGGCAAGGTCGGCCAACCCGAACGCGACGTTCTCGACAAGGATCTCCGCGTCGTACTCGCGCTGCCCGTCGGACAGGCTTTCGTGGACCTCGCTCGTCTCAGCGTCGACGAGATAGGCCTGGATCCGGTCGCCGTCGCGCCGGAACAGCGTGTTGGCAAGCGAGCAGTCGCCCCAGAAGACCCCGTTGCGATGAAGATCGACGAGGAGGAAGGCCATCGCGTCGAGGAGGCGGTCGCGGTGGCGGCTCGGGCCGGGCGGCAGCCGCATGAGCAGACGCCGGTACTGCAACGAGTGCGGCAAGTACTCCGTGGCGAGGATGACGGTGTCGCCAGCGGGCGATTCGGCGATGCCGGCAGGACTGACCGCCGGCAGGCCGGCCGCCTCGAGGCGCAGGAGCACGTCGTATTCGCGCCGGCCGACCCCCAGCGGCAGCTCCTTCAGGGCGTAGAGGACGCCATCCACGGCCAGGAATCGGACGAGATGGCGAGACGGGCCGACCGGCAGCTCGCGGAAGGCCAATTGCTCGGCCGACCATTCGGAGAGAGGCTCCTCCCACGGTAGGTCGACGAGCGAGATGGCCGGGTCACGGAGGCGGAGGCGCGGGAATGCCGACATGGCTTGCGAGGACGCGAGGACCGAGCGGGCTAGAGGCGCTTGCGGAGGTAGGCGGCTACCGAACCGTCGTACCCGAGCGCCTCGTACAGGTGCTGCGCGTCGGGCCGATGGCGCCCAGCCGTCACCTCGACGAAGGCAGCTTCAAGCTCGCGGCCGATCCGCTCCGCCTCTTCCATCAACAGGTGGCCGACGCCGCGCTCCCGGACGCCGGCGTCGACGACGAGCGCCATGACCCGGACGACGCGATCGGAGTGCTCGAAACGCGGCAACGCGTGCAACGCGATGAAGCCGAGGATCTCGCCCTCGTAGTCGGCGACGACGACCCGCGAGTGGGGCGACGCGAACCGCGCGAGGCGCGCGACGATGTCGGATGGGCCTGCTGGGTAGCCCTCGTCGGTGAAGAGGGCGGCGATCCGATCGGCATCGGCGTCGGTTGCCGTTCGAAGCGTGATGCTCTGGCGTTCGATCATCGATCGATGGTACCCGCTGGGCGGTCGACGATGACGAGATGCGGGCCCGCGGCTGCGCCGCCCAGGACGAGCGCTGACGGCCCAAACGGCCCGTCAGCCGCGCGCTTCATGCCGATCCCCGCGGCCGCGGCACGCGCGACGACGTTCGAGAGGCCGTCGGTCGCGAGGGCGTAGTGTCCGGCCGGTCCCTCGCCCTTTTGCGCGAGCGTCCTGGCCAGGCGGCCCTCCGTCGTCGGCTCGAGGAACGCGATCGGCTCCGCGCCAGGTGGATGGACGAGCCGGACGGCGGCCCCGAGCAGCTTGTCGTCCGCCAGCGCCTCCGCCGGCAGCCCGATCCCGGCAACAACACGGTCGAGGTCCACCGTTGCCCAGATGACCGCGAGAACGTCCGCTCGAGTGCCGGCCGGCAACAGCCCCTCGATCTGGCTCTGGACGGACGGCTCGGTCGTCATCGGAGGATGAGATCCGGAGCCGGCCCACCGATCGGGACGAATCCGAGCCCTTCGTACATTCGCCGGGCGACGGGGTTGTCGGCGAACACGCCGAGGTAGGTCCAGCGGCTGCC
>JANMPL010000044.1:0-1807 GCA_031369845.1 Chloroflexota bacterium | reverse complement strand
GTTCTCGGGGCCGAACGCGAGCTCGGACTCGACCGTCGACCCGACGATCTGCTTGGCCGGGTCCTGCAGGATCGTGCCGACCGTCAGGGCGATATCACGAAGGCGCAAATCGGCCGTCCGCTGGCCGGCGATACGCACCTCGCCGGTCAGCTCACCCGGGTAGGAGTGCGGGATGAGGCCGTTGATCGCGCGGATCAACGTGCTCTTGCCGCAACCCGACGGCCCCGCGACGAGGAGAACCTCGCCCGGCGCGACCGAGAGCGAGATGTCGCGGATCGCGGGCTCCGTCGCGCGGCGGTAGCGGAAGGTCAGATTCTCGACATCGACGAGCGGCGGGGCGCCGGCCATGTCTTTCCGCCCTCAGGCGGAGACGATCCGAGCCGGGTGATCAACGGCGAGTCCCAGCCGCTCCGCCGCGTTTCCCTGGTTGTCCGCGAGCGAGAGACTGCCCTCGGAGTCGGCCATGAGCAGCGAGTTGCCAAGCGGCACGGCCCCGAACGCCTCGGCCCAGATCGTCTCCTCGCGGACGGCGGCCCGGCCAACGACAGCATGAAACTCCACGGCTAAGCGTCGGCCCGGCCGCACCGGCCCGATCGCGGCCTCCAGATCGGCCGGCGTCCCGGCGAACGTGACGTTGCCGAAGATGAGGACGTGGGTGATCTCGGTGTCCAACCCGTCGTCGCGCACGGCCGCCCGCGGGACCGCCAGGCGAACAAGGCGCTCCACCGGCACGATCGGCCCGACCGACTCGAACGCCACGCCCATGGCCAGGTGCGCGGCAACCGGAGCGAAGATGTCGCGACCGTGGAAGCTGGAGGTCACGACCGGCAGCATGAGGTCGCGATTCTCGATCGATCGCACCTCGACGATCCCGCCAAGCCGCTCGGCCGCTGGAACCAGGAGACCGTTGTCGGGGCCGATGAGGGTGTCGCCGCGCCCGGTCCGGATCGCGATGGCAAGCCGGTCGGTGCCGACACCGGGATCGACGACTGCGACGTGCACGCCGACGGGCATATGGGGCAACGCGAACACGAGCGTTCCGGCCCCGTCGCGGATCGAGTAGCGCGGGATCTGGTGGCTGATGTCGATGATGTTCGCGTCCGGCGCGATCCCGAACATCACCCCGCGGCAGACAGCTGGGGCCGCGGGCCCGAAATCGGTGGCGAACGTGATGACGGGCCCGCTCATCCGGTCAGCTGGCAACCTTCAACCGGACCGCCCGATCGGAGTCGAGGCCGAGACGCTGCGCGATGTTGCCCTGGTTGTCCGCGAGCGAGACCAGGCCGAACGAGTCCTGGTAAAGGAGCGACGCGCCGAGGGGCACGCCGCCGAACGTGACCTCCCAGCTCGTCGCCTCCCGGATCACGCCGCCCTCGCCGTCGTCGATCTCGAGCGCGACCGCCCGGCCCGGGTAGAGGGCACCGATGGCCGCCTCGAGATCCGCCGGTTGGCCGCCGAGCCGGACGTTGCCGAAGCTGTCGATGAAGAGGACGGCGGTATCGAGCTGGCCCGAGCCCACGGTCGGCTCCGGGAATCTCAGGTCGACGAGGCGGTCTGCGTCGATCGGGTCGCCGACTGAGTCGATCGGAACGCCGAGGGCGAGATGGGCTCCGACCGGAGCGAAGATGTCGCGGCCGTGGAACGTGGAGGTTGTCACCGGCAGCATGTACTCGCGGTTCTCGAGCCGATGGGCCGCCTCGATCCCACCGAGGCGTCGGGCGGCCGGGATCAGGAGTCCGTTGTCGGGTCCGACAAGGACGTCGCCGCGAGCGGTCTTGATGGCGATCGGCAATCGGCTGGCCCCTGC
>JANMPL010000028.1:0-10592 GCA_031369845.1 Chloroflexota bacterium | reverse complement strand
GATCGGTCACGGACTCCAGTGTCGCATACGAGATCGTCACCGGTCGGCGGTCAGCTGTGCGACCGGCGTCCGGTGGTCCGGAAGGAGCCCAGGCCGGGTGATCGCATCGGTCGCAATGCGGCGGAACAGCTCGAACGACATGACCGGCATCTCGATCTGGCCGACGCGGGCGATCGTCGGCGTCCCCTCGTTGATCTTCACCGAGATGACGAGATCCGGGACACCGGCCTCGCGGCCGATGTAGCCGACGAAGCTGTAGTTGAAGAGGTTGTGCTTCCAGTCGCCCCGGCCTTCGCGGGCGGTCGGATCCCAGATCTGGGCCGTGCCCGTCTTGCCGCCGACGTCGTAGCCCGGGACGAGCGTCCGGTCGCGGTAGAACGGTACCTCGGTGACGACATGGTTCATCATCCCGATGAGCGTGGTCGACAGCGCCGGATCGATGACCTGGCCGCGCGACGCGGGTTCGACGTCCCGCGACCCGATCGCCGTGACGACGTGCGGCTGGACGAGCGTCCCGCCGTTGACCATCGCGGCGAAGGCCGTCGCCAGCTGGATGGGCGTCACCGCGATCCCCTGCCCGAACGAGCCGTTGGCAAGATCGATCTGGCTCCACGGGCTGATCGTCGGGTCGTTGACGAGGCCGCGGACCTCGCCTGCTACGTCGATCCCGGTCTGCTGGCCGAAACCGAGGCGGGTCCACGTGTCATGAAGGATGGCCGCTGCCTCGCCGGTGGTCTTGCCGAGGGCGAGTGCCACCTTCGCGGCGACGACGTTGCGGGAATAGGCGATCGCGTCCTCGAACGTCATCCAGCCCCGGCCCTTGTGGTCGGCGTCGTCGACGTGTGTCCGTCCGCCGTCGAGCTTCAGCGTCCCGACGTCCTTGATCTTCGTCTTCGTCGTGACGGTCTCCGTCTCGAGGCCGGCGATCGCGGTCAGCATCTTGAAGACCGAGCCGGGCTCGTAGACGGAACTGACGATCGGGTCGGTGAAGCGCGTCGGGTCGATCGAGGCGATCGAGCGGTAATCGTTGCCGTTGTAGGAGGGGTACGTCGCCTCGGCCAGGACCGCGCCGGTATATGGATCCATGACGACGGCCGACACGCTCTTCGCCTTGTCGGCCGCCCAGGCGGCGAGGACCTCGCCCTCGAGAGCGAGCTGCAGCCCGGCATCGATCGTCAGCCGGATGTCCTCGCCGGGCACGCCGGGGTCCTCGACGACGATCGTGTCGGGGATGGCCCGGGCCGCTACGTCACGCTCGGCATGGACGATCCGCGGCTGCCCGCCGAGCTCGTCCTGGTAGTACTGCTCCACGCCGTACTGGCCGATCCCGTCGCGGTTGACGAAGCCGAGCAGATGAGCCGCGAGGGTCGAATCCGGCCCGGCACCTTCGTGCGGGTAGACACGGACGGGCTCCGACTCCAGGAGGATCGCCTCGACTTGTTTGGCTGCCGCGGCCGCCCGGATCCGGTCGCCCGTTTTCCTGTCGAGCCCGTGGGCCAGGACAACGTACTTCTTGTCGGTCGACATCCGCTCCTTCAGGGCCTTGGCCTCGTCGCCCTCGAGCCGGAGCAGCGCGATGAGCTCCGTGGCCACTTCCCGGCGACGGACGGGGCTCAGCTCGGACGGCATTGCTGCGAGCCGCTCGCGGTCGACGGTCGTGGCCAGGACGACGACCCCGCTCCGGTCGTAGATGTCGCCCCTGCGGCTGGGCGACGCCTGGCGCATCGTCGTCTGAGCGAACGCCTCATCGGCGAGTCGGTCGCGCTGCGCCAGCTGCCAGTACGCGAGGCGCGCCAGCAGCGATGCCCCGACCACCGCAAAGGTGACGAGGAGGAACAGGAGGCGCCGGCGCGAATCCGTGCGACCGAGCATCGTCGATGCCGTTCGCTCAGCGGCCGGTCAGGACGAGTGGCGCGTCGAGTTGCCCGAGGCCGGCGTCGAGGGACTTCTTGCGGATCGCCGGCTCGCGGCCGAGCCGGTTCAAATCGGACAGCAATTCCTGCTTCTGGGTGAGGAGCTCGTCTCGCTCGACCAGTAGGCGGTTGATGTCGTAGCCAGTCGCCGATACACGAACCGACTGGGCGAGCGAGAAGAACGCGAGCACGAACGCGATGACGATCGCGCCGAGCAGGAACGACAGGCGATTCGAGCGACGGCGGGCGCGGACGGCTCCGCGGATCCTGCGGCGCGATGGGGCCGCCGGGATCTCGCGTCGCCGGACGCGCCCGGGAAAGAGCTGAGACTGGGGGCGGGCGCCCTCGTAGATCGCCATGCCTACTCGCCCAATGCGTAACGGAGCCGCGGCGCGCGCGGATCCATGAAGGCGAACGGATCGCTGGATGAGGTCGCGCCGGCGTCGTCGGCGGCGCCGTCGGGCGGCTCGGGGAAGTGACGGCGGACCTCCCGCTCGTGCAGCTCATGCTGGCGGCGTCCATACGATCGACGACGGCTGGCCTGGTGTCGCTTGCTCACGTCACTCCTCCTTCCGGTACTGGGCTGTCACGCGGCGATGCGCTCGGCGGCCCGCAGGCGTGCACTGCGAGCGCGGGGGTTGGCGGCGATCTCGGCATCCGTCGGGGTCAGCGACGGCTTCGTCACGAGCCGGAGGCGCGGCGTCCGGCCGCAGACGCAGACCGGCACCGACGGCGGGCAGATGCAGCCCTTGCGTTCGGCGTCGAGGAACCGCTTGACGATCCGATCCTCCAGTGAGTGGTAGCTCAGGACGACGAGCCGGCCACCGGGCCGAAGGAGATCGACCGCGGCCGCGAGGGCCTCCTCGAGCGCGTCCAGCTCCTCGTTGACGGCGATCCGGAGCGCCTGGAACACACGTGTCGCCGGATGGATGCGGCGACGGCCAGGCGCGCCGCGCGGAGCGACGCGTTCGACGAGTGCGGCGAGCTCCTCGGCGGTCGTGATCGGGGCCGTCCTGCGGGCCTCGACGATCGCTCGGGCGATCCGCGGGGCATGCGGTTCCTCGCCGAAGCGACGGAATAGCGCCGTCAGCTCGCTCGCGTCGAGTGTCGCCAGTAGCTCCGCAGCCGGCACGCCGCGGCCCGTGTCGAATCGCATGTCGAGCGGGCCGCCGGCGCGAAAGCCGAAGCCGCGCTCCGTGTCCGCGAGCTGGTAGCTCGACAGGCCGAGGTCGAAGAGGAGGCCGTCAACGGCCGCGAATCCGCTCGCCGGCGCGACGTCGCGGAGCTCGCGGAAGTTCGCCTGCCGGAGAACCAGCCGATCGCCAAAGCGGGCGAGCCGCTCGCCGACTCTGGCGACGGCCGCCCCATCGGCATCGAGACCGAGGAGGCGGCCATCCGGATTGGTCGCCTCCAGGATCCGCTCGGTGTGCCCACCGCCGCCGATCGTGGCATCGATCTGAAGGCTTCCGGACGCTGGCGAGAGCATCGACATGATCTCCTCCGCCAGCACCGGCAGGTGCCCTTCCTTCATCTCTCCACCACCTTCGACGAACGGATACCGAGCGAATCCTGGAAGCGCATGTGGTCCGCCTAGATCCCGAGGCCCTGGAGGGCCTCAGCGAGCGCGTCGGGGTCCTCGAGGCTGCGCCGGTAGTCGTCCCAGCGCGTCGGAGCCCAGATCTCGGCGTGGTCGCGCGAACCGACGACGACGGCCTCAACTTCGAGGCCCGCCATCTCGCGCAGATACGTCGGAATGAGCACTCTCCCCTGGCCATCGAGAGAAGCCTCGACAGCGCCGGCGAAGATGAACCGAGAGAAGCGCCGCGACGGCTCGTCGGTGATGGGCAGCGTCGCGATCTTGTCGGCGAGGGCGTCCCAGCCGGCCTTCGTATGGATCGCCAGGCAGGAGTCGAGCCAACGCGAGACGACCGCCCCACTGTCGAGCTGGGCGCGGAACTTCGAAGGGACGGCGATGCGTCCCTTGTCGTCCACCGAGTGCCGGTACTCGCCGGTGAACACTTGACGGGCTTCCCCAGGTGCGGATTGGTCATGAGCGGCCGGTGGGTTGCTCTGCCCCACTTTGGGCCACTTCTCACCACTTCCCCGCATCATAGCGCGTGAAGGGGCCACGTCAATGGGCAAAGTTGACCAGATGCGCGCGGCGCGGCGGGCGTCTGACAGGCGTCTCCCAGGTGGCGAAGGCGGCCGCGCCGGGCGAGTGCCGGGCGCGGGCCGGCTCAGTCGGAGAGCGCCGCCGCGGCGAGGGAGGCCATGTCGGGCAGGACGAGGTCAGGCGTCGCTTCGGCCGGCGGCGTCGCCCCGAAACCAGGACGGTCACGTCGGCGATCGATCCAGACGGTGGTCAGGCCGAGGGCCTTGGCCGGGACATGGTCGTGATACAGGCTCTGGGCGACGTGGACGATTCGCTCGCGCGGCACGTCGATCCGCTGGAACGCCAGCTCGAAGTTCCGCGGGTCGGGCTTGTAGCTGCCGGCCTGCTCGGCCGTGACGATCCAGTCGAACGTGACGCCGAGGCGGCGGTTGGACTGGTCGAACAGGTCGTCGTCGCAGTTCGTGATGATGCCCAGCCGGAACCGCTCGGCGAGCCGGGCGAGCGCGGCAGCGGAATCCGGAAACGCCGGCCAGTCCCCGACCGACGCGGCAAAGGCCTCAGCCGCATCGTTCGCGAGCTCGACACCATAGTTGCGGCCGATCCGCCGACCGGCTTCGGCCAGGATCTCGCGGTAGCGCCGATACGGGCCGACCTCGAGCGCAGCCTCGTGCCCCGCGAAACGCTCGAGGAGCTCCTCTGCGTCGGCGGTGATGCCCTGGCTCGCCAGCATCGTGCCGAGCCCTCGGGCGATGCCGGCCTCCCAGTCGATGAGGGTGCCGTAGCAGTCGAACGTCAGAGCGTCGAAGTCGGCGAAGTCGACGGGCATATCAGCGGGTCGGCGGCGGCATGCGGATCTTGTCGCCGGTCCGGATCGTCGTCGGGTCGCCGATCTGGGGATTCATCTTCAGGACCGTGTCGTAAGCAACGCCGAACCAGTTCACGATGCTCACGAAGTTGTCTCCGGCGCGGACCGTGTAGATCCAGCAATTGGGCTCGCCCGGGCACGGTTCGAGGAGTTTGTAGCGGTCGCTCGTCGGCGCCGCGGTCGGCGTGGGAGCAGGGGTCGGGGCGGTTGTGGGCGTCGCGGTCGGGGGCGGAGTCGGGGCGGTCGTCGGCGTCGGCGTGGGCGTCGGAGGCGGCGAAGCCGTCGGTGCCGTCGTCGGCCTGACCGGGCTGGGCGAAACGATCACGGCCACCGCCGATGACGGCGCGGGGCTGCCGGTGATAGCGGCGACATTGCCCGGCGCGAGGGATGCAGTCGGGACGCTCAGCCCACCCCGCACGAGCAGGAAGCCGACCGAGGCGGCCGCCGCAGCAACGAGAATGAGCGCCGACGCGATCACCGCGGACGACGGACCTCGCTGGATCCTCGACCTGACGATCGGCTCCGGAGGGACGAGCGCGCCGCGCAGGTATCGCGGGCAGTTGCCATGGCCGGACGTCAGGCACACGAGTTGCTGCTGGCGAGCCGACTGGGGCGCGGGCGCGCCGACGGCAGTGCAGCGATTGGCGGGGTCGGGCGCCTCGACGGGCGGCCGCAGGACGGTCGCGCCATCCACGGTTCGGAGGAACGGGCAGGTGTTGGGGTTGGGGGAGCGGTCGGTCGGATCGGATCGATCTACGACCACGTGCCACTCGTCGGCGGCCGGATCGGACCGGCCGTAGGCCTCGTGCACGAACCCTCCCGAATGCGCCCGTCGTTTCCCGGCGCGGAGTCTAGTACGTTTGGCATGTTGTCGTCGCAATGTTCAGGGTGTTAGGCTCCGCCGCCCAACCGGGCAACGTGCTCAAAACCCCGATCGAGGCCCAGCCAACTCGATGGCCCTGCCCCTGCCGATTGTCCCGCCGGATCCGGAGGCATATCGCCTCGCGCCCCAACGGATCAAGCGCTGCACATTCCGGCGACTCATTCAGGTCGATATCGGACGTGAGCGGCTGTACGACGTCGAGTGCCTGCTCCCCGATCGGCGCGTCCCGATCCCCTTGGGCGACCTCGATTCCGCGTCCCCGATCTGCAACGCCTGCACCGCTCCCCACACCTTCCGCCCCGACGAGGACTAAACCTCGGGCCAATGGCGTTGCGGAGCTCCGCCTTGGACCTCGGTGCGCGGGATACCAGTCGCCGCGGAGGGTGGCATCTCCCAAGTCGTGCCTAGAAACTATCAGCCGTCGCAGGGCGGTTCAGGCGAAGGCGCCGGCGAGGACCGCAGACGGCAACGCACGCATGAGCCGCCATGGGGCGGCTGGTGTCAGCGAGGCGGTCTCTAAGCCGAGTTCTGTCCCACCTCGGGCTTCGCCCGACGCGGGGATGGCCATCCATCTGTGGCCGGCGGTTACCCGCCGGCTCGTGCGGCCGACCCGAGGGCTGGGCAGCGCACCTCTCCCCCGGCGAACCGGGTTACGCCCTCCTATTTGGCCTTGCTCCGGGTAGAGTTTGCCGCGTTTCACTCCGGCCCCGAAGGGCCGGCATCGTCACTGTGGCACTGGTCCTCGCCTCGCGGCGGACGGGAGTTACCCGCTACCCTGCGCTGAGGAGCTCGGACTTTCCTCACGCACCTCAGGTTGCCCCAGAGTGCGCGCGACCATCCGACCGCCTCGCTGACGCTCAATTCTACCGTGGCGGCCTTGTGACTCGCGAGGCGCGCGACGTGACTGAGGGTCAACAGGAAGACTATTTGGACCGGCCGCTGCGTGCGCACGGGCCCAGCTAGTCGCGGAATCGTGACTCCTATCACATGCTGCCCCGAGGCCGGCACCCCAGGATCGGTCGCGTCGCTCCACATGCGCACCTTGTTGACTGGGAGTCACGGCCGGCGCAACGTGGGCGCCTACGAAGGAACCCCGTCGACGGCGAGGACGATCTCGCCACCTGGCCCACTCAGGACGAGACGGCCCTCCGGATCGATCGAGGCCGATGTCGCCTTGTTGATTGCGATCGTGAAGTTGCCCTCGAAGTCGTTCCTCGCGGCTTCGGCGCATGCCATTGCGGTCATCGCCAGATCACGGAACGCGATCGCACCGGTCGAGGGGTCGTAGGCGTACTCGCCGCCGTAGGAATTGCACCCGGCCGATCCCTTGACCTCCGTCGCCGCGAAGACCGCGGTCGGTTCGCTGCCGGCGATCGGCGGCCGGCCGTTGACCGAGACGACCCGCCAGGCCGAGCCGCCGAGCGTTGCTGGACGGGCTTCCCGTGTCAGGTCCGACTCACCGCAGGCCGACAAGAGGAGGGTGAGAATGACAACAAGGAACAGGCTGGCGGGCGTTTTCATTTCCGCCCGACGACGGATTGACGGCTCAGGTTCCCGGTCGGCGCACGACGGACGCCGGGCCGCCCGCGTGGGCCCGATCGATCGCCTCGTTGGCGAGCGCGTCGGCGGCCGAGTTCTGCGCGCGTGGGGCGTGAACTGCCGACCACCGATCGAACGATCGTAGGGTCGAGCGCGCCGCCTCCCAGAGTGGGATGAGCTTCGCGTCCTTGACCCGCCAGCGACCCGCGAGCTGCTCTACGATCAGCTTCGAATCGAGGATCAGCGCGACTTCTCGGGCACCGAGCTCGCGCGCGAGGTCGAGGGCCCGAACGACCCCCGTGTACTCCGCGACGTTGTTCGTCTGGATGCCGAGGTAGTCGGAGATCGTGGCATCGGCCGGTGCGCGAGGGTCCCGGGCATCCGGGCGCGAGGCGTCGATGAGGACCGCCCCGGCCGAGGCCGGCCCCGGATTGCCGCGGGCCGCACCGTCGGTGCGGATGATCAGGCGTAGCGCGTCGCCCTTCGACGTCGCGGAGCTTGACGGCTCGGGCCAGAGGGTGTCGGGCACGCTCAGCCGGCGTCGACGCCGGCGTCGTCGCGGGCGCGGTCGCCGCGGAGCTTTCGCCAGACCATCTGGATCGGGTCGTAGTACTTGTCCGCGACGCGCTCCTTGAGCGGGATGATCGCGTTGTCGGTGATCTTGATGTGCTCCGGGCAGACCTCGGTGCAGCATTTCGTGATGTTGCACAGGCCGATCCCGCCCTCGTCCTTCAGGTGGCGAGTCCGGTCGGCCGTGTCGATCGGGTGCATCTCCAGCCCCGCGCTCCGGACGAGGAACCGCGGGCCCATGAACGGCTGCTCCGTCTCGTGGTTGCGCAGGACGTGGCAGACGTCCTGGCAGAGGAAGCACTCGATGCACTTGCGGAATTCCTGGACCCGCTCGATGTCCTCCTGCTGCCAGCGCCACGTCTCCTGCGGCTTGTCGGCCGGCGGCTGGAACGGCGGTATCGCCTTGTTGACCTCGTAGTTCCAGGACACGTCGGTGACGAGGTCGCGGACGAGCGGGAACGCCCGCATCGGCTCGACCGTGATCGTCTCCCCTTCCTCGAAGTCCGACAGCCTCGTCTTGCAGGTCAGGCTCGGCCGACCGTTCACCTCAGCGCTGCACGATCCGCATTTCGCTGCTTTGCAGTTCCAGCGGACGGCGAGGTCCGGCGTTTCGTTCGCCTGGATCCAATGGAGGGCGTCGAGCACGACCATCCCCTCCTCCGCCGGGACGTCGTACTCGACGAACGTCGGCTTGGTGATGGGCGTGCCGCGGAAGACGCTGAGGTGGACGTCGGGCATCAGCTCAACTCCTTCGTGATGAGCTCGCGGAGCTCATCGGGCACGGCCGGCACCGGCGACGTCCCAACCTCCATCGCGTCGCCCTTGAGTCGCACAACGCTGTTCAGCTTCGCCCATTTCGGGTCGGGTTCGGGAAAGTCGAGCCGGCTGTGGGCGCCGCGGCTCTCGCGTCGCTGTTTCGCACTTCGGGCGATCGCTTCGGACACGATCAGCATGTTGCGGACCTCGTAGACGAGCCCCCAGCCAGGGTTGTAGGCACGTCCGCCGGAGATCCGGACCGAGGGCCAGCGGGCGCGGAGCTTGCCGATCCGGCCGATCGCCTCGTCGAGGTCGTCCTTCGTCCGGAAGATGCCGACGTGGGATTGCATGAGCGACTGGAGCTCCTCGTGAAGACGGTACGGACTCTCGCCGGCGCCGTCCGCCACGCCGTCCCCGCCGCCTTCAAGGGGCGCGGCCAGCTCTGTCGCGGCTGATTGGACCGCGGTCGGATCGACATACGAGACATCGGGCTGGGTCGCCGCGAATTCCGCCGCCGCGCCGCCGGTCCGCTGGCCGAACACGAGCAGGTCCGAGAGCGAGTTGCCGCCGAGCCGGTTGGCGCCGTGCATCCCGCCGGCCACCTCGCCGGCGGCGAACAGCCCGGGGCGGGTCGTCGCCCCGGTCTCGGCGTCGACCCGGATCCCGCCCATCATGTAGTGGGTCGTCGGCCCGACTTCCATCGGGCCCGCCGTGATGTCCACGTCGGCCAGCTCCTTGAACTGCTCGTACATCGATGGCAGTTTGCGGCGGACGTGATCGGGCGGCAGGTAGCTGATGTCGAGGAAGACGCCGCCATGTGGCGAGCCCCGCCCCTCGCGGACCTCGGTGTAGATCGCGCGCGAGACGTTGTCGCGGGTCGAGAGCTCCGGTGGTCGCCTGGCGTCGGTCGGCCGGCCGGCGCTCAGGGCCTCGACCCAGCGGGCGGCCTCCTCGTCGGTGGCGGCGTACTCGTCGCGGCGGTCCTCGGGCAGGTACTTCCACATGAACCGCTCGCCGTCCTTGTTGCGAAGGATCCCGCCCTCGCCGCGAACGGCTTCCGTGACGAGCAAGCCCCGAACACCAGGCGGCCAGACCATGCCCGTCGGGTGGAACTGGACGAACTCCATATCGATGAGCTCGGCGCCCGCGAGATAGGCGAGGGCCTGGCCGTCGCCTGAGTACTCCCACGAGTTGGAGCTGACCTCGTACGCCCGGCCGATCCCGCCCGTCGCGAGGACGACGGCCTTGGCCGGGAAGACCACCGGTTGGCCGGTCGTCCGCCAGTAGCCGAACGCGCCCCTGACCCGGTCCGGCCTCGACATGAGATGGGTGATCGTGCACTCCATGTAGACGGTGATGCCCGTCGCGACGGCCCGATCCTGGAGCGTCCGGATCATCTCGAGGCCGGTCCTGTCCCCGACATGGGCGAGCCGGGGATAGGAGTGGCCGCCGAACGGCCGCTGGAGGATCCGCCCGTCGCGCGTCCGGTCGAAGACCGCGCCCCACGCCTCGAGCTCGCGGACGCGGTCCGGGGCCTCCTGGGCGTGGAGCTGGGCCATCCGCGGGTTGTTCAGCAGCTTGCCGCCGACCATCGTGTCGCGGAAATGGACCTGCCAGGTGTCCTTGGCATCGACAAGCGCGAGCGCCGCGGCCACTCCCCCTTCCGCCATCACGGTGTGGGCCTTGCCCAGCAGCGACTTGCAGACGAGCCCGACCGACGCGCCGCGAGCGGCCGCCTCGATCGCCGCCCGCAGGCCTGCCCCGCCGGCACCGATCACGAGGACATCGTGCGGGTATCGCTCCGGACCGTCGGTCACAGGCGGATTGCCGGGTCGGTGATGACCCCGAGCGCCAACAGCCGGACGTAGACGTCGGTCAGCGTCACCGACAGGAGACTCGCCCACGCCCACGCCATGTGGTGGCGGTTGAGTGACGTGAGCCGCTGCCAGAGCG
>JANMPL010000316.1:0-2467 GCA_031369845.1 Chloroflexota bacterium | reverse complement strand
AAGCCCTCGGAGAAGGACCCGTCGGCATCGGTGTTCATCGCCGAGCTCCTCAAGGAGGCCGGCCTCCCCGATGGGGTCTTCAATGTCGTGCATGGCGACAAGGTTGCGGTCGACGCGATCCTCGAGCACCCGACGATCCGGGCCGTCTCCTTCGTCGGCTCGACTCCGATCGCCCGGTACATCTACGAAACCGGCACGAAGAACGGCAAGCGCGTCCAGGCGCTCGGCGGCGCGAAGACCCATATGGTCGTGCTGCCCGATGCCGACATCGACATGGCGGCCGATGCGGCCGTCTCCGCGGCGTACGGCAGCGCCGGCGAGCGGTGCATGGCGATCAGCGTCGTCGTCGCTGTCGGCGGCTCGGCCGATCCACTCGTCGAAGCGATCAAGAGCAGGCTGCCGAAGATCAAGGTCGGACCGGGGTCGGACTCGTCTTCCGAGATGGGGCCCCTCGTCACCAGGGAGCACCGCGACAAGGTCGCGTCGTACATCGAGAAGGGTAAAGAACAGGGGGCCGAGGTGGTCGCCGACGGACGCGATCACCCGCTCGCAGCGGGCGACGGCTTCTTCCTGGGCGTGTCGCTGATCGACCGTGTCACGCCGGACATGGATTCGTACCGGAACGAGATCTTCGGCCCGGTCCTCGAGGTGATCCGCGTCCCCACCTATACGGACGCCGTCAAGCTGGTGAACGACAACCCCTACGGCAACGGCACGGCGATCTTCACCCGCGACGGCGGTGCGGCGCGCCAGTTCCAGTTCGAGGTCGAGGCCGGGATGGTCGGGATCAACGTCCCGATCCCGGTCCCGGTCGCCTACTACAGCTTCGGTGGCTGGAAGAGCTCGCTCTTCGGCGACGTCCATATGTACGGACCGGAGGGCATCCAGTTCTATACGCGGGCCAAGGTCGTGACGTCGCGCTGGCCGGATCCGGGGACGTCGAAGGTCGACCTCGGCTTCCCGCGGACCCGGTAAGGAGTTGACGATGCCCGACGATTCAGATCTCTTCGAGCGGATCAACGCCCTCTCACACGAGGAAGAGGAGCTCTACGGCCGGGCGGCTGACGGAAGCGGCATCGGCGCGGAAGAGCGCGATCGGCTCAACGAGATCAAGGTCCAGCTCGACCAGGCCTACGACCTGCTCCACCAGCGGCAGGGTCGAAGGGACGCCGGGCAGGATCCGTCCATCGCCGAGACACGTCCGCCCAATATCGTCGAGGGCTACGAGCAGTAGGCCCAGCCGCGCGTCACGGCGCATTTTCGCCACGAACTTGATTCATGGCGAAGCCGATGATTTGCGCAAAGGTTGCCCGGCGCGGGTCAAGCTGTGGACGGTCGGCTCCGCGTTCGATCGGACCGACCTCATAGCACGAGGCAAATTGACATGGGCTTGCTCAGCTGGATCATCCTCGGCCTCATCGCCGGGGTCATCGCGGAATTCCTGATGGGAGGCGGCTTCGGGCTCATCGGCTCGATCATCCTCGGGATCGTCGGCGCGATCGTCGGCGGCTATCTCGCGTCCCTGATGGGCATAGGAAACGTCACCGGCCTCAATCTCGGGAGCATCGTCATCTCAGTGATTGGCGCCTGCATCGTCATCTTCGTGGTCCGCGCCCTTCGCGGCGGGACTGCGACAACCGCCTGACCCGGCCCCGCCCGAGCTGACCGCCCGGCGCGCGGCATCGCCGTCCCGATATCGGGAGCGCATACCGCGCGCGCTGCGGTCGGCTCCTTTTCCTAAGGGAGACATTGGATGCTCTGGACCATCGCTGCCGTTCTGGTGATTCTCTGGTTGCTTGGCTTCGTCACGAACATCGCGGGCGGGCTGATCCATCTTCTCCTCGTCGTCGCCCTCATCGTGATTGCGTACAACTTCCTCGTCGGTCGTCGGACAGTCTGAGCGGCGCGCCTACACGATCCGGGCGAAGTCGGCCGGCGCGCGCTTCACGAACCGTCCCTGGCCCTTTTTCCCGGTGAACACGCCGTCGCGGACGATCACCGCGCCCCGCGACAGGACCACGTCAGAGCGGCCCTGGACCTCACGGCCCTCGTAGCACGAGTAGTCGACGTTCATGTGGTGCGTCTTCGCGCTGATCGTCCGCTTCGCCGCCGGGTCATAAACGACCAGGTCGCCATCTGACCCGACCGCCACGGCGCCCTTCTGTGGGTACATCCCGAACAGCTTCGCCGGCGCGGTGGAGATGACCTCGACCCATCGCTCGCGGCTGATGCGCCCGCCGACAACGCCGCCGTCGTGGAGCAGGTCGACGCGGTCCTCGACGCCCGGCAGGCCGTTCGGGACCTTGCGGAAGTCGCCCCGCCCAAGCTCCTTCTGGCCGTGGAAATCGAATGGGCAGTGATCCGTCGAGACGACCTGGAGATCGTCCTTGACGAGGCCCTTCCAGAGCTCGGGCTGATGATCCTCGGAGCGAAGCGGCGGCGAGCATACGAACTTGGCGCCTTCGAA
>JANMPL010000004.1:0-5087 GCA_031369845.1 Chloroflexota bacterium | reverse complement strand
TGTCGCTGCGTAAGGCTCCGCGAAACAAGGACACTTCCCGATGACCCTATCGACCCCCATCGCCCCAGCCACGGATGCAACGAGCGGATCTCGCTGGACCATCTGGGCTGGAACGTCGCCCTCGAGGCCGGTGGTTGGCTCGTCGGTGAGGAGGTCACGATCGAGATCGAGGTCGCCGTCGACCAGGCGGCCTGACCGCCGCAATTCCGACACGCCGCACCCGGCGGCGTCGACTCGGCTAGCATCGGCTGACCCAGTTCAGCCGAGGATCACATGACCGAGTTCGACATCGCTGCGGTGCGTCAGTGCTTCCCGGCCCTCTCCCTCCAACAGGACGGCCGGCCGATCGCCTTCTTCGACGGGCCGGGCGGAACCCAGGTCCCGGAGTCGGTTATCGAGGCGGTCGCCCGCTATTACCGCGAATCGAACGCCAACGCCGACGGCGCATTCCTGACGAGCCGACGAAGCGACGCGATCGTGGCCGAGGCTCACCAGGCGATGGCCGACATGCTCGGGGCGGGCGACGCCTCCGAGATCAAATTCGGCGCGAACATGACGACGCTGACGTTCCACATCAGCCGCTCGATTGCCGCGACCATGGCCCCCGGCGACGAGATCGTCCTGACCGGGCTCGACCACCACGGCAACGTCGACCCGTGGCTGGGGGCGGCTGCGGATCGTGGGCTCACGGTCCGTGTCTGGGAGCCACGGCTCGACGACTGCACGCTGGACCTCGCGGACCTCGAGGCACTCCTTGGGCCGCGGACGAAGCTTGTCGCCGTCGGCTGGGCGTCCAACGCTGTCGGCACGATCAACCCGATCGCGGAGATCGTGCACCGCGCCCACGCGGCCGGTGCCTGGACGTACGTCGACGCGGTTCACGCGGCCCCGCACCTTCCGATCGATGTCGCTGCGGTGGACACGGATTTCCTCGCTTGCTCGACGTACAAGTTCTTCGGGCCGCACGCCGGGGTCCTCTACGGCAAGGGCGCGATCCTCGACTCGCTACCTAGCTACAAGCTGAAGCCGGCCCATGATCGATTCGAGACGGGGACCCTGAACTTCGAGGGACAGGCGGGCGTGGTCGAAGCGGTCGAGTACCTTGCCGACATCGGCGTGCGCTACGGCGGCGCGGGCCCCGAGACATGGCGTGGCGGTCGCGTCCACGCGGCGATGACGGCGATCCGCAGCTACGAGATGGAACTCTATCGGCGACTGGTCGACGGTCTCGAGGCGATCCCGGGGGTGCGGCTCTATGGCATCACGGATCGCTCGCGGTTCGACGAGCGCACGCCGACAGCGGCCCTGACCATCGACGGCCACACACCGCGAGCGATCTCCGAGGCGCTCGGTCGCGAGGGGATCGCGACCTGGGACGGCGACTTCTACGCGACCGGCCTCATCGAGCGTCTCGGGCTCGCCGAGAGCGGCGGCGTCGTCCGGATCGGGCTGACCCACTACAACACGGCCGACGAGATCGACCGCGTGGTCGGCGCTCTCGCCCGGATCGCCGAGGGCGTGGCGGTCGCGTGACGGGCCGCCATCCTGCGCCTGACGTCGCGATTGTCGGCGGCGGGATCATCGGCGCCGCGTCGGCCGCCTTCCTCGCTGCTGCCGGCGTCCGCGTCACGCTCTACGAACGGTCTGAGATTGCGGCCGCCGCCTCCGGCCGGAACTCCGGCGTGGTCCAGCATCCGTTCGATCCTGTGCTCGTCCCCCTCTACCGGGAGTCACTCGCGCTCTACCGCGAGCTCGCGGCGGCGTCGGCCGGGGAGTTCCGCCTCGGCGACGAGCCGGCGGGTCTACTGATGATCGGCCCTGCTGAGGCCGCCACGGCGACCGGCGAGATCGCGTCTGCCTGGGCCGATACCTATCCCGATGCGGGGCCGGAGCTCGTCGCCGGCCAAGGCCTGCGCGACCTCGAGCCGGCTCTCGCGCCCGACCTCGTCGCGTGCCGCCTGGCCATCGGCTACCCGGTCGCGCCTGCGTCCGCGACTCGCGCCTTCGCGACGCTCGCTGCGGCCCACGGCGCGAAGATCCGCCTCGGGGCCGACGTCACCCTCGCGCTGGAGGGCGACACCGCCATCGGGGTCAACGTTGACGGGCGGCTCGAGCCGGCAGGCGCCGTCCTCGTCGCGGCGGGACCGTGGACACCGGCACTGGTCGACCCGACCGGCGGCTGGCGGCCCATCCGCAGCATCTGGGGCGTCGTGGGCCAGCTCGACCTTCCCGAGCCGCCGCGCCACGTTCTCGAGGAGATCGAGATCGAGATCGAGCCGACCTCCGAGCCTCGCGAGTCGGCGGAAGTCGAGGATGGACTCGGATTCAGCCTCGTGACGGCGGACGGAGCGAGCGCGCTCGGGTCGACGTTCCTCGACGAGGAGCCGTACCCGGATGCCTTCGCGGCCGCCCTCCGGGAGCGCGGCTCCCGCTACGTGCCGGCGGTCGCAACCGCGCCGCTCGTGAGCCTACGTACGTGTGCCCGGCCCGTGGCGCTCGACGGCCGGCCGCTCGTCGGCGCAGTCCAGGGCATTGAACGGGCCTACGTGGCCGCGGGCAACGGGCCGTGGGGTATCTCGACCGGCCCGGCGACGGCCCGCCTGATCGCCGACGTCCTGGTGGGTCGTGACGTCCGGATCCCCCCGGCGCTGCATCCGGCCCGGTTCGGCCACATCTCGCCGGCAGGCCGTCAGAGCGATCCGCTGCCCGGATAACGGCTCAGCTCGATCAGCGCCAGCCCTCGGCGTTGAAGAGGAAGAACGTCAGCTGCGACCAGCGCTCGCTGATGGCGGTCAGCCGGTCGAGGAAGGGATCGCCGTCATCGACCGCAGCAACATCGACGTTCGAGATATCAGACGGCACGGCCCAGGTCTCAACGACTTCGTCGCGGGGTTGGCCGATCACCAGGTGGGGCGCGATTCGTTCGATTCGAGCGGTCGCAGCGTAGGCGCGCATCGGGCCTAGCGTACGCCTCCGTCGCAAGGCGGCCCAAGCGGGCCGGTCCGCCGAGGGTATCCTGCGGCGATGACGCTGACCGAGCGGCGCTACGGCGCCCAGAGCATGACCGCCGACCTGCGGGACGTTCTCGTGAAGCGGCCAGGTCAGGCCTTCGGCCGAGCCTTCGACAACCCGGCGCATGGTTTCCTCCGTCCTGTCGACCTCGAACGGGCCCGGCGCGAACACGACGGGCTCGTCGAGACTCTCGATCGACTCGGGGTCAGCGTCCACGTCCTCGAGGACGAGACGGACGATCCGGATCTCGTCTACACGTTCGACCCGCTCCTCGTCAGTGAGCGCGGTGCGATCCCGCTCTGGCCGGGCAAGCCGAACCGCGAGGGTGAGCCGGCCGTCGTCGAAGCGTGGACGTCGGCTGCGGGGATCCCGACGGCCGGCCGAATCGAGGCGCCCGGGACGATCGAGGGCGGCGACACGTTCTGGCTCCGGCCGGATCTGCTGTGCATCGGGCGGACGCTTCGGACGAACGACGCGGGCGCGCGGCAGCTTGCGGCGATCGTCGGTGGCGACGTGCGGATCTTCGACGTGCCGTACTGGCGCGGCCCGGCCGAGCTCGTCCATCTCCTATCGGTCGTCTCGCCGGTCGCCGACGACCTCGCGGTCGTCTACCTGCCGCTCCTGCCTGTCGGCCTGTGGGAGTTGCTCAGGGAGCTCGGGGTGCGGTTCGTCGAGGTGCCGGAGGTGGAGTACCCGACGCTGGGTTGCAACGTCCTGGCCGTCCGGCCGGGGGTCGTGATCGTGGCGGATGGCAACCCGGTGACCCAGCGGGCGCTCGAGGCGGCGGGCTGCGAGGTCCACGCGATCCCGCTGGGCGAGGTCGGGGAGAACGGATCCGGCGGGCCCACCTGCCTGACCCGACCGATCCTGCGCGGATGACCGTCGCCGCAGACGCCATCGACGTCGAGCGGATCGAGGCGGACCTCGGCAAGTTGATCCGAATCCCCTCGATCACCGGGTCAGAGGAAGCGATCCAGGTCGAGATCGAGCGGCTGTTCATTGAGATCGGGCTGGAGACGGCGTGGATCGAGACCGATCCTGCGATGTTTGCCATGGACCCGGACTTCCCGGGCGCCGAGATGCCGCGTACGTCGCTGCCGGTCGTGATCGGGCGCCTTGGCCGCCCGGGCGGGCGACGGCTGCTGCTCGTCGGGCATGTGGATGTCGTGCCGCCGGGCGATCCTGCGACGTGGACCGCCGACCCGTGGGGTGGCGAGATCCGGGATGGCGCGATGTACGGTCGCGGTGCCTGCGATATGAAGGGCGGCGTCGTCTCGATCCTTGCGGCTGTCCGGGCCCTCGTCGCAAGCGGCGCCGCGGAGACACTGGCCGGCGAGCTGCTCGTCGTGTCTGTGCCCTCGGAGGAGGACGGCGGTCAGGGGATGCTCGCCGCGATCCGGGCCGGCTGCACCGGCGATGCCGCTGTCATCACCGAACCCACGGGCCTCGACGTCGTCATCGCCCACGCCGGCGCGATCACGTTCCGCCTCACCGTGCCGGGGCGGGCGGCCCACGCCTCCGTACGCCGTGAAGGCGTCTCCGCCCTCGACAACCTGTACACGCTCATCCGCGCCCTCGAGGCAGACGAGGCCGCTCGCAACGCCGCCGAGACCGATCCACTGATGACGGCGCTCGGCCTCCCGTACCCGACGATCATCGGCAAGGTCGAGGGAGGGGAGTGGGCCTCGACGGTCCTCGACCGGGTCGTCGCCGAGGGTCGCTACGGCGTGAAGCTCGGGCAAACCTGGCGGGACGCGGAAGGGGACCTGCGGTCGGCGATCGACGCGGCCTGCGCTGCGGATCCGTTCCTGCGCGATCATCCCGTCGGCCTCGAGATCACGGGCGGCCGGTTCTCGTCGTCGCGGGTGCCCGGGGACCATCCGCTGCCGGTCTCGGTCGCGGCCGCCGTCGAGGCGACGCTCGGCCGCCAACCAGCCCTCCTCGGCGAGCCGTACGGCGCAGACATGCGCCTGCTGGTCAACGAGGGCAAGACGCCGACGGTGATCTTTGGCCCGGGCGACATCCGGGTTGCCCACAGCGCCGACGAACATGTTTCCCTGGCCGAGGTCGCCGAC
>JANMPL010000314.1:0-2038 GCA_031369845.1 Chloroflexota bacterium | reverse complement strand
CGTCTCGAACGCGCAGATCCTCGATCTCCAGGATCGTGTCCGCCGGTCGTGACTGGCCGCGCTCGACCACGAGCTGGACGTCGCGACCGACCATCAGCTGGGCGAGGTCCTCCTCGTTGGTTTCCGAGGGGATCCGCGACCCGACCACCCGGCCTCGCCGGATGACCGTGATCCGATCGGCGATCTCGAGCACCTCATACAGCTTGTGGCTGATGAAGATGATGCTGTGGCCCTCCTCGGCGAGGCGACGAAGGACGGCGAAAATCTCCTTCGTCTCCTGCGGAGTGAGGACTGCCGTCGGCTCGTCGAGGACGATGATCCGGGCGTCGCGAAAGAGTGCCTTGATGATCTCGACCCGCTGCTGCCAGCCGACCGATAGGCGGCCCACTTTCTCGTCGGGGTCGATCTCGAATCCGAACCGCGTGCCAAGGTCACGGATCCGCTTGCTGGCCTCGGCCCGATCGAGGAAGCCGCGCTTCGTCAGTTCGTCACCGAGCACGATGTTCTCGGCGACGGTCAGGACGGGAACGAGCATGAAGTGCTGGTGGACCATGCTGATCCCGCGGTCGATGGCGTCCGACGGGCCGGCGATCGTGACGGGCGTGCCGTCGAGAAGGATCTCGCCCTCGTCCGGGGTGGCCAGCCCGTAGAGAACGTTCATCAGGGTGCTCTTGCCGGCACCGTTTTCGCCGAGCAACGCGTGGATCTCGCCGGGCCGGATGTCGAGATCGATGTGGTCGTTGGCGAGCACACCCGGGTAGCGCTTCGTGATGCCGCGCATCTCGAGCGCGAGTGGTTTCACGGTGGCCGCGGGAACGGTACTTGCGTCGTCAGTCACGATCGCTCGAGCTCCCGGATGATCCGAGCGGGCAGTGTCCGAAGACGCTGCCCGCTCGGGGTTTGCGGTAAAGGAGCGGGGTCCGCTACTTCGCTACTTCGTCGTGTCGCAGCCTCCGAACGGGGTCTCCTCGCAGGCCTTGAGGCTGCCGTCCTTGAGGGCGGTGATCGCTGCGTCGATCTTGGCCTTGATATCGGCTGTGATCTGACTCTCGAAGTCGTGGAACGGCGAGAGGCCGACATCCTCGGTCGTCAGATCGAGGACGAGCTTGCCACCCTTATCCGTGCCCGCGGCGATCCGCTGGACCGCATCGGAAACGTTCTTCGTCAGCTTCTTCTCGGCGCTGACCACGGTGCACTTGGCGGTGGCCGGAGCCGAGATGAACTGGTCGACGTCCACGCCGATCGCCATAATCCCCTTGTCGCAGGCAGCCTGGAGGACGCCGTTCCCCGTCGCGCCGGCGACCTGGAAGATCACGTCGACATCCGGGAACTGGGTCAGCACCTGGGTGGCGAATGCCTGGCCGCCGGGCGGGTCACCGAACGCCGCCTTGTCGGGGGCAGCCGAGACATACGAGATCTCGACCTTGATGGCGGGGTTGACCGACATGGCGCCGTTGCGGTAGCCGGTGATGTAGTTCGGCACGGCCGGAACGGCCTTCGTTCCGCCGATGGCGGCGATGTGGCCGGTCTTGCTGAGTGAAGCGGCCACGATGCCCGCGAGATAGCCCGGCTGCTGCTCCTTCCAGTTGATGCCCTGGAGGTTCGGCAGGAGGGCTGAGGGATCGCCCTCGCACTTGAAGGCGCCGTCCGGCTCGGCGGCAGGGGTGATGCACACGCCCTGGTCGACGCCGATGAACTTGATCGTCGGATTGGCCTTGGCGGCCTTGATCGTGTCGCCACCGGCGGCGAAGCCGATGGTCACGATGACGTCGTACTTCTCGTCGACGAACGCCTGGATGTTCTTGGCGATGTCGGCCGAGACCTGGCTCACGGCGGACTTCGGAGCCGGGGCGCCGATCTTCGTCGCGCCATCCTGGGCGCCTTCCCAGCTGTACTGGTTGAAGTTCTTGTCGTCGAGCGTCCCGACGTCAGTCACGAGGCCGATCTTCAGGTCACTCGACGCGGCGGACGCCGGCGGCGATGCCTCGCCCGATGGCTCAGTCGAGGCCGGCGCCGAGGGCGGCGGGGCGGTCGAGGC
>JANMPL010000622.1:0-1686 GCA_031369845.1 Chloroflexota bacterium | reverse complement strand
CGTATCGACGGCCACCTCGACTGATAGAACCGAGGGCCGATACCCCTTGCGCAGGGAGTTCGAGCTGTCCGACACTGAAGACAGGTAAAGGGTGGCAACCCCGCTCGTCGAACCGAGAGCCAACTCTTCAACGTCTATCGCCAGATTGTTTTCGGCGGAGATCTCCCGGATCCTCTCGGCGAGGTTCGGGGCCGGCTCGAAGGCTACGACGTGAATTCGAGCGAACGCGGCGGCCAGCCAAGAAAAGACGCCGACGTTTGCACCGACATCGTAGACGCACGACGCCTGCTGCGTTTCGATCGCGGCAAGGAAGCACGCCAAGGTATCGGGCTCGTAGGCGCCCAGCCCCGACTCTTCGAGTAGCTGAGTCACATAGGTCGGCGGCCGAGTCGGGATCGCAAGAACCCGCGGCGCGGACTGTTCGGTTCGCGGGGCGGGTGCAGTCAGCGGCGCTACCGGGAGCCGAAGCCGCAAAATTCGCGCTGGCTTTCGAGGTGTCCGCCCGAGCAGACGAAGTCCGGCGATGCGGATGGGCCTTGGCAACCGGCGTCGAGCGCGTCGCAGCTTCTCGATCAAGACATCGTCATCGGCGTCGGATTGTCGCCAAACGCTGCGAACATCGCGCCCCAATGTGGCATCAGCCGCCAGAAGTCGTGGTCGGGGCCGGACGGCGTGAACAGCCAGATCATGTGGGCGTAGCTGGTATCACCTTCGATGCGTTCGCGCGCTCCCAAGGGGCGCTCTTCATCGATCCGATTGTAGCGGTAGCCCAGCGGGCCGAGAATAGCTTCGAGCTCCGCCACCCTGCGATGGACGCCGTGGTCGAGGAACGAGCGTCACCGCCTGACGCCGCACGGTCAGCTGCGGAGGTAGGCGAGGACCGCGAGCACGCGTCGGTGATCCTCGAGCGCCGGCTCGAGACTCAGCTTGGAAAAGATGGCCCGGACATGGCCCTCGATCGTCTTGAGTTCGAGCCCCGCGCGTTCCGCGATTGCCTGGTTCGAACGGCCCTCCGCCATCAAGCCCAGGATCTCGCGCTCGCGCGGCGTCAGTTCGTCGAGGGCTGAGCGTCCGCGCGGTCGGCCGAGGAGCCGGCCAACGACCTCCGGGTCGATCACGGAACCGCCCGCAGCGACGCGCCGGACTGCGTCTGCCAGGTCCGCAACCCGCGTGACCCGATCCTTGAGCGTATGCATTCATCCTGGCGACCCGGCTTGCCTGGGTGCTCGTCTGGAGCCCGCCGTTCGACAAGGTGGGCTTCTCACCTCGCAATCCATTCGTTGTATGGCCCAACGCGGACCTTGCGTGGCTCGATTCGCGACGGAAATCGAGGTGGCAGCCACTTCGTCGTAGCGGAAGGGCTGACCAACGTGGCTCGCTACGCCGGCGCGACGGAAGCGCGAGTCGAGGTCGCGGCGGAGGACGGCCGACTCCGGGTGACCGTGTCCGACAATTGCCGCGGCGGCGCGGATCCGGCGGCGGGTTCCGGGCTCCGCGGACTCGCGGACCGAGTGGCGGCGATCGGTGGCCGCCTGGACGTGACGAGCGCTTCCGGCGGAGGAACGACGCTCACGGCCGACCTGCCGGCGAACGCCTAGGCCGGCGCTGTCTCGTTGCGGCGCCTGAGGCCGTTGAGCAGGACGTCCACGATCTCCGCGACAGTGGCCCGCGAGGCCGGCCGACCCG
>JANMPL010000617.1:0-3359 GCA_031369845.1 Chloroflexota bacterium | reverse complement strand
ATCCCGATGGCGCCCGTCGCGATGCGGATGCCCTCGACCGATCCCGAGATCAACTTCACGACCCCGGTCGAGCTCGGTTATGACGCGACGGCGGCGGTCGCCGAGTCGACCCGCTGCCTGATGTGCAACTTCAACATCTGGTTCGACCCGTTCCGCTGCGTTCTGTGCGGGGCCTGCGCCGACGTCTGTCCAGAGGGCGTCATCCACATGGTCGACGTCAACCAGCTCAAGACCGAAGGGCTCCTGCCGGAGATCGAAGAGGCGTACGGCTGGGAACAGGGCGGGGCGATGATCCTCGACGAGGAGCGCTGCATCCGCTGTGCGCTTTGCGTCAAGCGATGCCCGTTCGACGCCATTACGATGGAGCGGTTCGAACTGCAGGAGATCTCGACTGACGGTCGGCTCTACAAGGAGTCGTATCGGGACGCGCAATTGGCCGGGACACCCGGCGTCGCAGGAGGAGCCCGGTGAGTTTCCTCGAGCGGATGGACAACACCATCCGCCGAAGCCCCGTCTGGCGCTCGCTCTTCCGTCAGCCGTACCCCAACGACGAGCGGTCGCGGGCGTACGCGGTGATGAACAACGTCTTCCTGCACATCCACCCGGTCCGCGTCCGCCAGCACGCGGTCAAGTTCGCGTACACGTTCTGCCTCGGCGGCCTGTCGTTCTTCCTGTTCCTCGTCCTGACGATCACCGGCGTCTACCTGATGTTCTTCTACGTCCCGTCGTCGCTCCTCGCCTACTCGAACATTCTCGACATCCAGAGCGAGGTGACCTTCGGGCTGCTGACGCGGAACATCCACCGGTGGGGCGCCCACCTCATGGTCTTTTTCGTATTCCTCCACATGATGCGGGTCTTCTACCACGGGGCCTACAAGCCGCCGCGCGAGTTCAACTGGGTCGTCGGGGTCGTCCTGCTCTTCCTGACGATCATGCTCAGCTTCAGCGGCTACCTCCTGCCGTGGGACCAGATCGCCTATTGGGCGATCACGATCGGGACGAACATGGGCGGCTACGCGCCGCTGATCAGCACGCCGTTCAACCGACTCCTCCTGGGCGGCCTCGAAGTCGGCCAGAACACGCTCCTGCGCTTCTACGTTCTTCACATCATGTTCTTCCCCTTAGTGGCGGCGATCTTCCTCGCGGTCCACTTCTGGCGCATCCGTAAGGACGGAGGCATTAGCGGGCCGCTATGACAGCCGACCGATGACTGACGACACGAAGAAGCCGACGGACGTCAAGGAGCCGACCGAATCGCGTGTCGTTCTTCCCGTCGACCCGACCCGACGGACCGAGATCGACAAGCAGCGGGTGCCGATGTCGGCGCGGCCGTATCGGTTGCTGGCGCTCGTCAAGCAGGATGCGGTGGTCCGGGTCCAGAAGGAGCCCGACGACACGGTCATGGTCTGGCCGCACCTCCTGTCGATCGAGTTCCTCGCGGCCGGGATGATGAGCATCTTCCTGCTGCTGATGGGCCTGTTCATCAACGCCCCGCTCGAGGAGCTCGCGAACGGTAACGTCACGCCGGCCGTCGCCAAGGCGCCGTGGTACTTCCTCGGGCTCCAGGAGCTGCTGGCCTACTTCCATCCGACGGTTGCCGGCGTCCTGACCCCGCTGCTCGTGCTCGTCGGGGCGGCGCTCATCCCGTTCGTCGATCGCGGTGCGCTCACCGTCACACGTCCGTCGGAACGCAAGACGGCGGTCGTCCTGTTCACGCTGTTCTGCGGCCTCGGCCTGACGCTCACCTTCGTCGGCATCTTCTTCCGGGGTCCCGGCTACAGCTTCGTCATCCCGTACCTGCCGTTCTTCGAGAACAGCAGCAACGGGCTCCACTTCGCCCTCTAAGCGGCTTGAAGGAATCGATTGGCGGATGAGCAACTACCACGTCGAGCCTGCTGACCGGCCCCAGGCGCTGTCGTCGGAAGCGATCAAGTCGCTTCGGACGCACCAGGTCAAGGGGCTGTCGCGGCGCCAGCTCCTGCGCCTCTCGCTGGGCGGCGCCGCAACCGTCTGGACCCTCGAGCTCCTGGCCGGGACGATCGGCTTCCTGTGGCCGAACCTGTCTGGTGGGTTCGGCGGCAAGGTGAAGATCGGTACGCTCAACGAGATCAAGCTCCTGAATTCCTCCCTGCCGATCGCCGAAGGGTTCCCTGCCTACTTTCCCGAGGCGAGGGCGTACATCGTTCTGATCGATCCCAGCCGCCAGCAGTTCGTCGCGGGCGAGGATACGAGTGGCGACGGCACGCCGCTCAACGTCCGAGGCCTGTACCAGCGCTGTCCGCACCTGGGCTGCAAGCCGAACCCGTGCATCAAGAACTTCTGGCTCGAGTGCCCGTGCCACGGCTCCCGATACGACCGACTCGGGATCAAGGCGGCCGGCGCGCAGTTCGGCCCGGCGGCAAGGAGCATGGATCGCTTCTCGGCAGCGGTCGACGGCGACGGCGTCCTGACTCTCGATACGGGCAAGATCACGCTCGGACCGCTTCCCGTCGCGCTCGGCCAGCCCGGCCTCATCCCGCCACGGACGCCGACCGGCTGCATCTGATGACCCTTTTCGACCGGCCGATACCTCGGGGATCACTGTGACGGACGCGCCCGAGCCGCCGCCCGAGCAGCGCCTTCCGGCGCCGCGGCCCGCGGACCGCGTCTCGGCCGAACGCTTCACGGCGGCACCGTCCCTCAAGGCCATCGACGGCCTGACGCCGGAGCGCAGCGCGGGGATCGTCCGTCAGTCCTCGAGCGCCCGCTGGGTCGGCTTCCTGACGATCTGCTTCGTGACGCTGTTCATCGTCGGCTACTGGTTCTACGAGCTCGGTGCGCCGCTCGGTATCTCTGAACCGCGCCTGGCCCAGGAGATCGAGCAGCAGCAGGTGACCGCGGTCGAACGCGGCTACAACGTCTACCAGGCGAACTGCGCCCGGTGCCACGGGCCCAACGGACTGGGCCCGCTGGAACCGGGCGCAGCCGACGTCGGCTATATCGGCCCGACCCTGAACTCCCAGGAGAAGCTGTTCATCCATCTCAACGAGAACTACCTCCGCAACGTCCTGCTCGTCGGCGGCAGGTACGTCTGCGGGAACTCCAAATCGGCCATGCCGGTCTGGTCGAGCCAGGCCAATCCGCCCGGTCCGCTCAACTACCGCCAGATCGACGAGCTCATCGCGTTCCTGCGGGCGACGAATGACCACGTGTATGTCGTGAAAGACCAGTCGCTCAACGAGCCGGTCATCGACCCGAAGACCGGCGAGGAGGAGACGTTCACCGGCTGGCGCGACCCCAACTACAAGCCGGCCCCGGGCGCGACCCCATTCCCCGACTGCTACCTCAATGCGCTCGGCGGTGGGGCCGGGTCCAGCGGG
>JANMPL010000616.1:0-3555 GCA_031369845.1 Chloroflexota bacterium | reverse complement strand
GCGCAGCCGCAGCTCGTCGATGGCAATGGCGAGGTCCTGATCGACGGCTCGAGCCCGGCCTCCTCCCCGATGATCGAATTCACCCCGGGTGCCGTCCTCCAGGCCCTCGTCCAGGCTGGCAACTATTGCGGTACAGCACCGGCACCCCCGGTCACCGTCGCATTTGTCCTGACCGACGGCGGCTCGATCGTCGCGGACCCGGTGTCACCGACCGACGCGACCGTCCCGCCCTGCCTCGGGGTGTCGGGGTCGGCGGGGACGATCGAGATGCAGCCGTGGGCACCGTGATGAAGCGGCTCGTCACCGTGCTCGTCGCTCTACTGCTGATCGTGGCGTGCGTACGCCCGATCGCGGCCGCGACGTCGAGGCGATCGGGCGCGCCGGCAGTCGCTTCGGCGGGCCCCGCGGCAGCCTCGACCGCCCCGCGACACGTGACGGTGGAGGCCTACCCCACCCTCGCCCAGATGATCGGCCAGAAGCTCGTCGTCCGAATGGACGGCACCGAGCCGAGCGTCGGCCTCCTCGGCAGGATCAGCCGCGGCGAAATCGGCGGGGTCATCCTCTTCGGCTTCAACGTCACGACGCCGACCGCGCTCAAGGCGCTGACCGCGAAGCTCCGCAATGCAGCCGCGGCGGGCGGCCAGCGACCGCTCCTGATCGCGGTGGACCAGGAGGGCGGCTCCGTCAAGCGGATTCCTTGGGCACCGCCGACGATCTCGCCGCCGGAGATGGGTCGGACCGGGAGCGCCGCCGTTGCCCGCGGCCAAGGTGCGAGCACCGGAACGGCCCTCCATGACCTCGGTATCGACGTCGACCTCGCGCCCGTCGCCGACGTCCCTGGCTCGAGCACGTCGTTCATGTACAAGGCCGGCAGAACGTTTTCGTTTGACGCGGCGACCACCGCCACCCTGGCGGATGCGTTCGCCGCCGGGCTCGCGTCGAAGGGCGTCCTGCCGACGATGAAGCACTTCCCGGGGATCGGGTTCGCAACCCGGAACACCGACGCGAACGTGGTCACGATCGCGGCGTCGACGGAGGCGCTCGCCCCGGGCCTGCTCCCCTACCGAACGGCGATTGGCCACGACATCCCGCTGATCATGCTGTCGAACGCCACGTACTCCGCATACGACGCCGGGAATGCTGCCGGCTGGTCTCGCGCCATCGTCGTGACGCTGCTCCGCGACAACCTCGGGTTCAGGGGCGTGACGATCACCGACTCACTGGACGGCACGGCCCACGCCCGCGGCGTGTCGACGAGGTCCTTGGCCATCCTCGCGGCGAAGGCCGGAACGGACATGATTCTTCTGACCGGCTCCGAGGCGACGACCAGCTCCGTCTACACGACACTGCTCGAGAGTGCTGCCAAGGGCGCGATCTCCAAGGCCACGTTGCGAGCCTCGTACGACCGAATCGTCGCCCTCAACACAGGCCTCTGAGGCCGGCAGAGACGCGGGCACGACGCGGCCGGGCGTATCTTGACGCCCTCACAACGGCGCGTCTGCAGGGAGTCATGCGGTCCATCGCGCGCTCGATCCACCTGGGCCTGGCCTGGCTGTTCGTCGCCGCTCTCGTCGTTCAGGTGTTCCTCGCGGGGCTCGGCGTTTTCAGCAGCACGGCCGGGTTCGCAACGCATCGCGACGTCGGCTACTCGCTGTCGTTGCTGCCGATCGTCCTGCTCGTCGTCGGGTTGTTGGGCAGGCTCGGCCGCCGGTTGGCCCTGCTGGCTGCCCTCGAGTTCGTCCTCTTCATGCTGCAGTCGGTCTTCGTCGCCATGCGAACGTCCGCGCCGGAGGTCGCTGCGCTCCACCCGGTCAACGGCTTCCTGATCCTGTTGATCGCGATCTTCATCGCCCGCGAGTCCTGGCTGGCGCGGGCCGGTGAGCCGACACCGGCCAGGGACTAGGGACGGCCATGGATCGACGGGAATGGCTGGCCGAGCGACGTGCTGCCGTTGTGGCGCAATACGACGAGGAAGCGCCGTCATACGACGAGGAGGGGGCCGCCTACCCGGTTCCGCTGCATGCGGCGTTCGTCAGTCGGGTGCTCGCGACGTGTCCACCTGGAGGTCGCGTGCTCGATGCCCCGTGTGGGACGGGCAAGTACTTCGCCCAGGTTGCCGCCTCGGGTCGGCGGGTCGTCGGGGTCGACCAGTCGGCCGGGATGCTGGCCCAGGCCCAGGCCAGGGCGATCGCGGAGTCAGTCCAGCAGATCGGCCTCCAGGAGCTCCCGTTCGAGGCCGAGTTCGACGCGGCGATGACGATCGACGGGATGGAGAACGTGCCGCCCGAGGACTGGCCGCTGGTTCTCGCGAACCTCCGACGCGCCGTCCGACCAGGTGGCCACCTCTACCTGACCATCGAGGAGATCGACGACTCGGAGATCGCGGAGGCCTTCGAAAGGCAGTCGGCCCAGGGGCTACCAGCCGTACGCGGCGAGGTGATCGAGGGCGACACGGCCGGCTATCACTACTATCCGGGACGCGATCAAGCGCTGAGGTGGCTGGCCGAAGCGGGGTTCGAGATCGTCGCCGAGGAGTTCGATCAGCAGGACGGCTGGGGCTACCGGCACCTGCTTACCCGCGCGGGGTAGCCGGTCAGTTCAAGCCGATTCGTTCCGCCAGCGGCGCCAGGGTCCGTAGCCACAACGCTGCGGTCAAACCGCATGCAGCGATGGCCATGCTGATCGCCAGGAAACCCTCGACGCGAAGACGGAGCTGCCGACGACGTGCGCCACGGCCCTCGAATGGGTCGCGTGGGCTTCCAATTCGTCCGAGCATTTCGGCCCTCCAACTGCGGGGCGGTCGGTCGCGACCACGGGCGGCTATCGTCCTCCTCCGCGGGTCCCGTTGACCAGCCTGACCATAGGGCCAAGCCGCCTCTGGTTCGAATCAGCGAGGAGCCGCGGGCGGGCCCGTCAGGCGCTTGGGCGCTCGGCATCGCCAGGCATCGGTCAGCAGGACGCCGAGGAGGTCGCGATCGATGACCGGCTGTCGACGAAGAACCGGAAGCTGTTCGGATCCTCAGTCGTCTCCGGCGGCGACAGCGCGATCCGCCGAACGTCGTCCTGGGTGGCCACGTGTCGTCCGAGTGTGAACGAGCGGGTGTCTGCAGACCGACAGGCGTACAACGAACCAATGGGGCGCGGCCGAATGTCTCTCTGCCACACGTTCGGAGGACATGGGGATGCACTCAATGGATTCGACGATCGCCGACAGCGGCGAGCAGGAGCTGGGCTCACGCCGGCCTCGCGGCAGGCGTCCCGAACAGGTCACGACGATCCGGAAGGCGGCCGTCATCGGGGCGCTCGTCGTTCTGCTGGTGGGCGGCGCAAGCAGTCTTGCCACCGCTCGCCTGACGGATCGCCAGGCGGACCTCGACCAACATCGGGCCGAGAATAGCCAGTTGGCAAGCGACGTCAGCCGGCAAGCTGCCCAGATCGCACAGTTGGCCAGCCAGGTGAGCCAGCAGGAAGCTCAGCTCGCCGCATCGGCCAATCAGGCTGGCGCCGGCACACAAGCCGTCGACCGACTCAATGCCGAGATCGCGGCGATGAAGG
>JANMPL010000308.1:0-11232 GCA_031369845.1 Chloroflexota bacterium | reverse complement strand
GGGCAAGAAGGTCGGCGTCTGGGACTTCGGTAATGAGTACGAGGTCACCGCGGGTGCCCTGGCCTGCGGCCTGACGCCCGGCCTCGAGGCCGGTGGCGATCCGGCGAAGACCTACCAGAAGGTGATCCAGAACTTCGACATGGTCGCGTTTCTCAACAAGGAGATCGACGTCGCCGAGGCGATGATCTACAACGAGTACGCCCAGGTCCTCGAGGCCACGAACGCCGAGACCGGTGACCTCCACAAGCCGGACGAGCTCAACATCATCAACTGGAACGAAGAGCGCTCGGCGATGCTCCAGGACGCGCTGTTCGCGCGCAAGGCATGGCTCGACGAAGGCAACAACCGCGACGTCGCGGTCCGCTTCGTCCGCGCCTCACTACGAGGCTGGATCTATTGCCGCGACCACCAGGAGGATTGCATCCAGTACACGGTCGAAGCGGGCAGCCAGCTGCCTGCCGGGCACCAGCGCTGGATGATGAACGAGATCGGCGCGCTCGTCTGGCCGTCCCCCGACGGCGTCGGAAACATCGATCCGATCCTCTGGGACCAGACCGTCAAGATCGCCAAGGACGCCAAGATCATCAAGGCCGACCCGGCCATCGATGCCTACACGAACGATATCGTCGACGAGGCGCTCAAGGGCATCACCGACGATACCAAGGGCGCCAGCTTCACGAAGGGCACCGTGGAGGTGACACCCGGCGGGAAGTAGCCGCCGTCCATCAGCCAAGTCGGAGGGCCGGCCCGCGAGGGTCGGCCCTCTGCATGTGCGGCCGTTTCGACCCTCGTATTCGCCAGGCAACTACTTGCTGGCCCAATCGGCCATCAGAGGAGATCTGGCCGTTCGCGAGACATTCGTTTGTGCCGAGCCCACGCACGAACGGCGTTCCGCCGACCGCAGACCCTTTCGCCAGGATGCTTCGGCAACCCAGCAGCTAGCACCCTGACGGCTACCCGACGGGCGATCGGCGGTGAATGACTGAGTGACCGGCGGTTGAGCTAGCGGGACCAAACTCCGCGAATGCGACGAGCCACCCGTGTCACGGCACGCCTCGATGGAGTTGTTGAGGCTCGGCGGCTCGCGTCGTCTCTTGGCGCTGTCGTCAGGGATGCCCGCGAGCGGCAGCGGGTCACGCAGGCGCAACTCGGTCGTCGGGTCGGGCTTTCGCAGACGAGGATCAGCGCTGTCGAGCGTGGGCTCGGAGTCGGCCTGCCGCTGGAGATCTGGATCGCTCTCGGGATCGCGCTTGGCCGACCCGTCTCGGTTGCATTCTCGCGGCCGATCGGAGCCGACGCCGCCCTGGCCGACGCCGGACACCTCGACATCCAGGAGTACCTGCTTGAAATCGGCCGCCTCAACGGGCGGCGTGGCTCATTCGAGTTGGCGACGAATCGGGCCGATCCGTCTTATTCCATCGACATTTGCGAAGCAGATCCGGCGCATGGGTGCCTCCTCGTGCTCGAGGCGTGGAACCGCTTCGGCGACCTTGGTGCGGCCGCTCGTAGCTCGGATCGGAAGGTGGCGGAGGCGACCGCAACCGCTCGGGGCGCACAACTCGAGGTTCGTCACTGCTGGATCGTCCGCGATACGGCCGCGAATCGGGATATCGCGCGGCGGTACCCCGAGATTCTGACTTCGCGGTTTCCTGCGTCGTCGGCGAGATGGGTGCAGGCCCTCGAGGAAGGCTCAAACCCGCCATCCGAAGCCGGCATCGTCTGGTTCGACTCCTCGCGCCGTCGCCTCCGAGCGATACGGCCTCGCCCGCTACGGTGACGCGACGGGCGGGGCGAGGATCGTGATCTCCTGGCCGAATTTCGAGAAGTCGTAGCGAATCTTCGCCGATACAGGCCCGCTATCGCCGCCGAAGCTTCCCGTGCCGGCGAACTCGACGATCGCGGTCAGCGGCACGCCGTCCTTCGTGACGTAGACGTCAAGACTTGAGCTCTTCACGGTCAGGTCGTTGAGCGTATTGCCGCTCAACGTCTGGCCGTTGAGGCCCTCCGGGTTCTCGACCCGGAGGTGCTGAGTCTTGACGCCGCCGACGTCGACGATGTCGATGGGCTTGAGCCCCTCGACGGCGAGGCTGCCAAGGGGATTGGAGAAGGCGCCGCTCCCCGCGGGTAGCTTCTGCCACTCGCGGTTCGCAAGTCGCAAGTAGACGGTGCCGTCGAGGAGGACGATCGACAGGCGGACGGAGACGCCGGGTCCTCGGAGGTCGATCGTGCCCTGTTCGTCGCCCTTGGATACGTCGGACACGATCGCGGCCTGGAGGGTCAGGTCGCCGACCTTCATCAGCAAGTCGCCCGCCATGTGGAATGCCTGCTCGGTCTGGACGAAGGCGCGGAACGCGTCGAGCGCGGCCGCCGCGTCGGGATTTGCGCCGGCCGACGAGGTGCTCTTGGAGGCAGTCGGCGATGGCGTCGCCGTGGCCGATGGCGTCGGGGAGGGGGTGGCGGCGCCTGGCGCCGTCCCGCCGCACGCCCCGACCAGGCCGATCAGCAGGGCAGCGGAGATGAGGCAGCGAATCCGAAAGGCCGCATGGCGGCTCGTCGCGTGAGTCATGAATCCTCCCCGTTTCGTGGCGACTCTAGCCTGCGTCGACCCTTCGCGCGAGGTCGCCGAAGGTCCGGGGTTGCGGGGCCAACGTAGACTGGGTTCATCGCCTCCGCCCTACGAGGAGGCTGACACCGGCAGCCGGATGCCCCAGCTTCCGCCGACGCTCGCACTCCTGTGAGCATTCGGGCCCAGGGCCTACGTGGTCGCCGGGCGTCGCCCGTTCGCGCCGCAAATCGGACGCCAAAGGAGTGCCGATGCCCGCCCGCTTCCGCCGCCTGGCCCTCGGCCTCCCTGTGCTGCTTGCCCTCGCTTTGGTCACGGGCGGCGCGCCGGCCCGCGTCTCCGCAGCGTCGTCGTTCACCTACGACACCTATTTCTGGAGCGCGTACGAGCGGCAGGTCGACAGCCGGACCTGCACCTCGGCGTCGACGGCGATGATGATGAACATCCTCAACGGCTGGGACCTCAATCTCAACCAGTACTCGATCCTGCGTTATTCGCAGACGCGCGACGCACTTAACGACTCCGTCCAGCGCGGAACCGACCCGCTCGGCTGGGCGCGGGCGGCGACCTACTTCTCGAAGTACACGGTCCGACCGACGACGTACAAGTGGGAGGCCTACGAGACGGAGGCGGCGGCGCTCAAGCGCGCGGCGTACCAGATCGCCCAGTATGGCAAAGCCGTCGGACTGCTTGTCCAGCACGGAAAGCACGCGATGGTAATGACAGGGTTCACCGCGACGCGAAATCCGTTGAAGGGCTCGTTCAAGGTGACCGCGATCTACTACAGCGACCCTCTCGGGACCCGACACTCGTATGTCTCCGCGGCGTCGTCACCGCTCAACAGCTATCGCGAGCTCGATGCGACTTCCGCTTACGACGCCGAGTGGTACGGCAAATACGTGATCATCGTTCCAAGGAATTAACGGCGGGGTGAGAGGGCGCGAGCGCGGCGCCGTCGAGAGGCGCTGTCGCGCCGCGACACCGCGAGATTGGGTAGGTCAGCCGGACTTGCCCGTCCCGAACTGGCGGTCGCCGGCATCGCCGAGGCCGGGCATGATGTAGCCCTTGTCGTTGAGCTGGCGATCGAGCGCGGCGCAATAGATGTGGACGTCGGGATGCGCCTCCGTCACCGTCTTGACGCCTTCCGGCGCGGCGATCAGGTTGACGAGCTTGATCCGGACGGGCTCCGTCGCGCCCCAGCGCTTGAGGACTTCGATGGCCGCGCTCGCCGAGCCGCCCGTCGCGAGCATCGGATCCAGGATGAGGAAGAGGTCGACCGAGGCGGAGTCGGGCAGCTTGTTGTAGTACTCGACGGGCCGGAGGGTGCGCTCGTCGCGGAACAGGCCGAGATGCCAGACCTGGGCGGTCGGCATGAGCTCGAGCATCGCATCGACCATTCCCAGACCGGCCCGCAGGATCGGGACGAGCCCGATCCGGTCGCCGAGCTCGGCCGCCTCCATCTCTTCGAGCGGGGTCCTGATCGTGAGCGGCCGCACCCGGGCGTCGGCCAGCGCCTCGTAGCCCAGGAGCCACGATAGCTCGCGGACGACCTCGCGGAACTTCTTCGGCTCGGTTGCCTGGTCGCGCAGGATCGCGAGTTTGTGAAGGACCGCTGGATGCTGCGACACGTGAAGGGTCGAGGGCGCAGACAACGGCTGGATCTCCGTCTTCGGGCCGGCGGCGGAAGCCGCAAGAGCGTCGCGTGCATCGTACCAATCACGACCGCCATCGGGCTATTTGAAATCAACATTGACGCGGTGATCGGCGGTTCGGTAGCGTCGCATCGCGGCCGGGTTCGGGCCAGGCCGGATGGCTCGTCCGGGTGCCCACGGAATGGTCGCTCGGCTGGTCGTCCCGGCCGCTTTCCATCGCCGGGATGCCCCTCGCCGCGGTATCCTCCCGTGATCGTGACCGCCACCGACCTACCCGCCCCGCGGCCCGCCGCCCCGGGCCGCGCCGGTGCAGCGCGCTCGGTCGCTCGCCGCCCCGCGGCCCGTTCGCGAATCGTCCCGCCGATCCTCGTTCGGCAGGTTCGCAACGGGATCGAGGAGAGCGTCCATCGCGGCGACATCGTCGAGGTCGACGTCGACGGGCGGATCATCCGCGGCTTGGGAGATCCCGACCGCCTGGTGACCCTCCGGAGCTGCGTCAAGCCATTCGGCGTCGTCGCGCTGATCGAGGCCGGCGGCATCGACGCCTTCGACCTCGAGTCACCGGAGATCGCGATCATGGCGAGCTCCCACTCGGGCGAGGATCTCCATGTCAGGACGATCCAGGGGATGTTCCGACGGGCCGGCGCCACCCAGGCGCTCATCGCCACGGGCACGGAGGGGATGCCCCTCGACCAGTTGACGGCAACGCGATTGGCCCGCGATGGCGAGCAGCCCGGCGCGATCCGGCACATGTGCTCGGGCCAGCACTCCGTGTCGATTCTCCTCTCGAAGATGAAGGGCTGGGACCCGAGCGACTACTGGTGTGAGGACCACCCGTCGCAGGTCGAGTACCGCGGCGTCGTCGCCCGCGCGTTCGGCACGACGCCGGAGCGGCTCAAGACGGCCATCGACGGCTGCGGTGTCCTCACGTACGCGTTCCCGCTCCGCGACGTGGCCCGCGCCTACGCCCTGCTGGCCGACCCGTCGGCCGTGTCCGCGAAGGACTCCCGGGCCTCGCTCGCACCCGCGTTGACGATCGTCCGCGACGCAATGATGGCCAACCCCGAGATGATCGGTGGCACACGCGACAGGCTCGACACCTCGCTGATGAAGGCGGTGCCGGACCGGATCGTGAGCAAGAGCGGCATGGAGGCGCTGCGGGGGGTCGCGATCCTGCCGGGCGCACGTGCATCCGGCGCCGCATCGGCTGCGACCGGGATGGCGATCAAGATCGAGGACGGCGACGGCTACGACCGCGGAACGTGGGCGGCATCGGTCGAGGCGCTCGTCCAGGCCGGCGTCCTGGACGGCCAGGCCCTTCGGGTGCTGGCTCGCTATCACCGGCCAGCGATCCACGACCCGCACGGTCGTGTCGGCGCGGAGGCGATCCCCAGCTTCGACCTCGCGCCCCTCGGGGAGCTTCTGAGCTCCGGCTGACCGACCCTGCCGGGGTCGGCCCCGGTCATGCCTGCGCAGCCGGGCGACCTGCGCCACACTTCGATCGTGGCGAACGAATCGGACCCATATCGGACGCTCGGCCTATCGCCTGGCGCTTCGGCCGACGACATCCGGCGCGCGTACCGCCGCCTCGCCAAGGCGAACCACCCCGATTCGGCCGGCGAGAAGGCTCTTCCCCGATTTCTGGCGATCCAGGCGGCCTACGAATCCCTCGCCGGTGTCGCGGGGACGCGGCGGCCGGGGGTGCGCTCGACGGGTTCCCGTGCCACGCCGCGCGAGCCGTGGCGGCCGGACTCGGAACGTGCTCGCGCCACTCGCGAGGGCCGATCTGCGGCCGGCGACGGGCCGACAGGCCGACGGCGACGATCGGCGAGCGAGGAGCCGCGGCACCCTGGCAGCGGCCGAAAGCGGCCGTCAAACAAGGCGACGCCCGGGTCGACGACGTATGACGTGGCCGAGGACGAACCGTTCGAGCCGGACTGGTCGGGAGGTACCTGGTACGGCGCCTCGAGCGGGACGTACTGGACGCTCAACCCGAAGGAATACGCGGACCCCCGAAAGCACGGGCCGGAGTATCAGCGCCGAGCCCGCCGGCCGCTCGACGGCACCGCTGCTGTCGGCCCGGATGAAGCCGCGAGCGAGCAACCGGGCACGGCCCCATCAAGCACAACAGCGGGGTGGGCGACCGTTGGATCCGCGCCAAATCCCGACGAGGAGCCCGAAGCAGCCGCCGGCGGCGCCGGTGGCGGTGGAGACGCGCCCTTCGATCCGCTTGCGGTCGCCGGGCTCGGGCCGATCGGCGCACTCCTCGGTCTCCGTGGGCGATTTCCTGCACGAATCGGTCTGGCGCTCGTCGGCTGGCCACCCATCGGCGTCGCGATCTCCACGATCGCCGGTGAGGTCACCGGCTGCGGACGCTTCGCCGCCACCTGCGTCGAGGTGTTCGGCGTCGGCACCTGGCTGGCGCAGGTCGCGGTGTTCCTGATCCTGCTGGCGCTGCCATCGCTCGCCGCGTTGTCGGCGGTCGGCGCGCTGGCCGCTCTCGCCGCCTCGATCCCCACGGCGGTCATCCTAAGCGCCAGCGGCGGGTCGCGCGAGCCAGCGGCGAGCGCCTCGATCCTCGGTGGAGTCCTGGCGGTGGCGTACCTGGCTGGCGTCGCGTTCGCGCTCGCCCGGCGGCGCCAGAGGGGCCGCGTACCATGACCACGATGCACCGTCGACATGAAAGCCACGACCTATCGGCGGCGGCGCAGGAGTATCTGCTGACCCTGCGGGTGATGGCCGGCGACGGCTCGCACGTCAAGGCCGCTCAGGTCGCCCGTCGCATGGGCGTCACCACCCAGGCGGCGAGCGAGATGTTCCGGCGCCTCGGCGCGGACGGCCTCGTCAACCAGTCGGACGGTCGAGAGCTGGTGCTGACGGCCGCGGGTCGTGCGGCCGCGGACGCGATCTTCCGCAGGCACGCGCTACTGGAGTGGCTGCTCACTGCGGTCGTCGGGCTCGGCTGGGCCGAGTCGGACGAGGAGGCAGGCCGTCTTCAAGGGGCGATCTCGCCGCGCGTCGAGGCGCGGCTCGACGAGATGCTCGGCCATCCCGAGACTTGCCCGCACGGCAACCCGATCGATGCGGAAACCGCGCGACGCCGACCGGCGGGCATCCCACTGAGCCGGGTCGAGGGCGGTCAGCAGGCGACGATCTACCGAATAACCGAAGAGGCCGAGGAGGACGCGGGCCTGCTGTCTTACCTGGAGGCTCGGGCCCTGACGCCTGGCGCCCACGTCACCGTTCTCGCTCGCTCCGAGTCACTCGACTCGCTGACGCTGGAGGGTCCGCGCGGCCGCGCGACGCTCGGCCTCCGGCCCGCCGCCCTCGTCCACGTCCTCCTTGGCGAGGCCGATCCGGGCCTCTTCCACCGCGTGCCTGCCGGCGTTCGAAGCTGAGGCGCGCGCCCCTCGCCCGCTCGCCGGGATTCTCGCCCCGCGTGCACATGCGACGAGTTGAACGTGTCCTGAGGGCCAAAAGGGCCGATTTCGGCGGCGCATGCACGCCCCACGAGAATCTCTTGCCGATTCGGGCCCGAACAGTGCGTTGGACGTCGCATGTGCACGCCCCACGAAAATCCAGGCGGGCCGGGGCGTGGGCCGGGGCGTGGGCCGAGTCGGGTCCGGCCGGGGCGTGGGCCGGAGCCGCCGCGAAGAACCGCGAACGTACAATCACCCGATGACCCTCGACCGCGTCCGGATCGCGCCCAGCCCGACCGGCCCGCTCCACATCGGGACCGCCCGCACGGCGCTCTTCAACTTCTTCCACGCTCGGCATACGGGTGGCACGTTCATCCTCCGCCTCGAGGACACCGACGTTGCGCGCTCGTCGATTGCCTACGAGAAGGACATCCTCGACGGCCTCCACTGGCTCGGACTCCGATGGGATGAGGGCCCGGAGGTCGCGGGCGAGGCTGCCCGCGGGCCGCATGCGCCGTATCGGCAGATGGAGCGATTGCCGCGCTACGCGGCCGCCGCCGAGCGGCTCATCGCCGACGACATGGCCTACCCCTGCTACTGCACCACCGAGGAGCTCGACGCCGAGCGGAAGCGACTCGAGGCGTTGAAGCTGCCGCCTCGCTACAGCGGCCGCTGCGCCAACCTGACCCCGGAGCAGCGCGCCGCGTTCGAGGGCGAGGGGCGCCGGCCGGCGCTCCGGTTCCGGGTCGGGGAGGGGACCGTCGTCATCGACGACATCGTCCGGGGGCGGGTTGAGATCGACGTGTCGAACCTCGGCGGCGACTTCGTCATCGTCCGCGCCGACGGAACGCCGCTCTATCACTTCACGGTCGTCGTCGACGACGCGGAGATGGAGATCACCCACGTGATCCGCGGCGAGGACCACCTCTCCAACACACCGAAGCACATCCTTCTGTTCCGTGCCCTCGGCCACACGCCCCCGGCGTTCGCCCACCTGCCGCTCATCCTCAACGCGGACCGGACGAAGATGAGCAAGCGGAAGAGCCAGACCGCGATCGACGACTACCGGGCCGAGGGGTTCATTCCCGAGGCGCTCGTCAACTACCTCGCCCTGCTCGGCTGGTCGACGGGGTCGGATGACGAGGTCCTGTCGCTCGACGAGCTCATCGAGCGCTTCCAGCTCACCGAGGTCAACAAAGCCGGCGCCGTCTTCGATCGGGAGCGGCTCGAGTGGCTGAACGGCCAGTGGATCCGCCGGCTCGGGCCGGACGATCTCGTCGAGCGCCTCCGGCCGTTCCTCGAGGCCGAGCTCGCCGCCGGGCGGATCGATCGTTTGCCGGCCGACGGAGAGCTCAAGGCGCTGCTGCCCGTCGTGCAGGAGCGGCTGCCGCGACTTGGCGCGATCGGCGACTTGGTCGGCTTCCTCTGGGTCGAAGAGCTCGATATCGACCCGGCGCTCCTCATCCCGAAGCGCTGGGACGCGGCGACGACCGTCGAGGCGCTCCGCGCCGCCCGCGAGACGATCGCGGAGGTCGGTCGCGTGAGCTACGAGGCGGACGAGCTGGAGCCGCCGCTGCGAGCCCTGGCCGAGGCGCGAGGCTGGAAAGCCGGCGACCTGTTCATGGCCATCAGGGTGGCGGTCACCGGCCGAACGGCGACCCCGCCCCTCTTCGACACGTTGGTGGCGCTCGGGCACGATCGGACCCTCGCCCGGCTCGATCGGGCCATCGAGGCGCTGCCCGACGAGTAGGTTGCTGGCTGGCAGGTGCCCCAATCCTGACAACGGCTGACAGCATCGCCGGTCAGTCTTGCCTGGACGACGCCGACTTCACCCATGGAGACCGAGATGGACCGATCCGCCGTGCAGGCCTGGCTCGACCGATATGTCGAGGCTTGGAAGAGCTATGACCCCGAACAGATCGGATCGCTCTTCGGCGAGGGGGCCACATATCGCTATCACCCCTACGATCGCGACGACGAAATCACGAGGGGTCGTGATGCGATCGTCCGCGACTGGATCGAACCTGACGGCAATGCCGACACGCGGGATGCCCCGGGCACGTACCACGCCCACTACGAGCCGTACGCCGTTGACACCGATCGCGCCGTAGCGGTTGGTACGAGCAGCTACTGGACGGACGCGAGCCAATCCACGCTCGAGCGGATCTACTACAACGTCTTCCTGCTCCGATTCGACAACGACGGCCGCTGCGTCGAATTCACGGAGTACTTCCTGAAGGGACCCGATTCGGCTTCCTGAGCCGCGCCGTGCCCCTTATCCGACGCGCTTGAGGAACCCCCGCGGGTTGAGCGAGAGCATGAACCGCTCCCGACTGCGGTCGATCACGAAGTCGGACTGGGTCGGGTACCACTCGTCGAGCGCCTCCGTCGGCCCCGGCCCGTGCTCCGGAAGGACCGGGTGGCCGCCGAGGTTCGCATCGTCGACGATCAGGTAGCAGCCGGGAGAGACGAACTCCGGGTAGATCTTCAGCTCGGCCGCGACCTGGGCCGCTGAGTGATCGGAGTCGAGGATGACCATCGTCCGCTTGCCCGCCGCCGCGGCCCGGATTTGGCCGACGACGGCGTCGTCGAGCGTCGAACCGGCCACGTACAGGATCCGGGGATGGACCGGCCGGTGCTTCATCGCCGTGATATCGATCGTCATCACCTGGCCCGGACCACCGCGCAGGTCGAACAGCGAGGCGAGATACAGGGCGCCTCCGCCGTAGCGCGTCCCGCACTCGACGATCAGATCAGGCTTTGTCTCGAAGATGATCTCCTGGTAGGTCCAGATGTCGAAGGGGCACTTGAGGATCCGGTGGCCGAACCACGACAGCAGGACCGTTTGTCGGCCCTCGACGCGCTGGTCGTAGTAGAGCTTGTGGAAGGCGTCGACGCTGCCCTGCTCATCCGCGGAGAGCGGCGACACCTCCGTCGGCGTCCGGTGCGCGCCCGACCGGATCCGGTAGGGCTCGAGTCGGAGGTACGCGAGTAGACGCCGGCGCAACCGGCCGAGAAGACGACGCATGGGGACTCCAGAAGGGCCGAATGGGACGCCAGAAGTATAGGCCGGGCGGCTGGTCGGTCCGTCGGTCCCCTGCGGCTCGGTCAGTCGAGCCGACGCAGGTAGCCACGTGGATTCAGGGTCAGCATGAATCGCTCCCGGTCGCGATCGACCACAAATTCGGGCGCGCCGGGCAGGAACGCATCGACCGCCTCCATCGGTCCTGGCCCGTGGTCGGAGACCACAGGATGGCCGTTGACGTTCGTGTCTTCGACGATCAGATAGCAGCCCGGGCTTACGAGCCCTCGATAGGCCTCGAGCTCCGCGCTGACGTGGGCAGCCGAATGATCGGAGTCCAGGATCACCATCGTCCGGCGACCGAACGCGCGCCGTCGGACCTCGCCGACGATCGCCGGATCGACCGATGAGCCGATGAGCCGGCCGATCCGGGGGTGATGCGGCTGGCCCGGCCGCGCCTCGATGTCGATCGTGACGACCTCGCCGCGCCCCACCAGGTCGAGCAGTGAAGCGAGGTACAACGAGCTGCCGCCGAACGCGGTCCCGCATTCGACAATCAGGTCGGGCTTCGTCTCG
>JANMPL010000534.1:0-5969 GCA_031369845.1 Chloroflexota bacterium | reverse complement strand
CGCGGCCCTCCAGGCCAAGCTTGCGGAGACCTTCGATATCCTCCCGATTGCCTTCCGCGACGACTATGTCGTGCTCAAAAACACCGTCCAGGGGCCCGCTCCGCGGAGGCTCGGGACCTCCGGGGACCGGTTTTGGGATGTGCTAACATGGCGCCTCGCCGACGGCCTGTGACCCCTTTTTGGATCGGCCGATGGATCCATGCCGAGGTGGCGAAATTGGCAGACGCGCTAGCTTCAGGAGCTAGTGCCCGCAAGGGCGTATGGGTTCAAGTCCCTTCCTCGGTACCACCTCTCCTCCGAACCCGTTGACTGCTGCGAACACACCTGCCCAGGTGGCGGAATTGGTATACGCGTACGTTTGAGGGGCGTATGAGGCAACTCATCCGGGTTCAAGTCCCGGCCTGGGCACCACCACTCGCAGCCCGCCGCCCACCGCGCGGCCTCTTCTTAGCCCGATTCTCGCCCCACGAGTACATGCGACGTGTTCGGCCGCCTGGGAGCCCGAATCGAGCCAATTTCGTCTATTCCTGCTCGCCCGGCGTGCCAAACGTGCATTTTCGGCCCTGACGGCGTGGCTCCCTGGTCGCATGTGCACGTCCCACGAGAATCCGGCGAGCCCGAGGGCGCCAAGGGCGCCGCCTCAGGCGAACTGTAAGGTCTCCACGGCCTGGTCGACGATGGCCTTCCAATCGGCGTACTCGACGGTGTTCGGCACGGCAATTGTGAAGACCAGGAACTCCGTGCCATCGCGGTCGATCACGTAGCCGTATCTCATCGTCCCGACCGGGAGAATGCCGTCCTGGATGAGCGACTCCTCGAAGCGGACAGCCCGGCGACCACCCACGGTCGTCTCCTCACGAAGCAATGTCTGGGCATACGGATCAGCCTTGCCCGAGTCGGCTGGGTCGAAGTCCTCGGGAGTCTGCACCGCGTTTAGCGCGGTCAGTGGGTACTCGCCGTCGACCGGAACGATGAACGCGATGGGGTGGAACTGCTGGCAAACCTGCTGTGGGTTCAGGGAAGCCGTGTGCCAATCGCCCGGGTAACCGATCTCGAACCCCACGTGGGAGTTGGCGCACGACTGCCAGCCGGTGGGTAGCGAGGCGGGCGCTGACGCCGAGGGCGATGCGGATGGGGAGGGCGACAAGGAGGGCTCCGGGGAGCGCGTTGGGGAGCCCGATGGCGAGGCCACCGGCGACGTCGAGGCCAGAGGTGAGGTGGAAGCCGCGGGTCCTGCCCCGGCGGAGCACCCCGCGGCAAGCATCGCAGCCCCGGTGGCCAACATGGCGATGAGCTGGGTGCGCCGATTGGCAGACTGTGGACGGTTCATCGGGTGCCTCCTTGGCGGGGTCGGTGCCGCCATGGTCGGCTCAGGCTTTCACGGAGGCGTCGCCGCAACGTAACGAACGCGTCACCGGGGCGCGCTCGGGTAGCATCTCTCGCGGGCGGTTAGCTCAGTTGGTTAGAGCGCCTCGCTTACACCGAGGAAGTCACTGGTTCGAGTCCAGTACCGCCCACCACGTTCCACTAGGCGCCGCGCCCGATAAGGACTGGCGTGTGTTCGTAACGTAAATGTTAGGCAGCGGATTCGCTTGGGCTGACCTCTCGGCGCAGGCTTGCCCAGTGACCGATGATCCGCAGCGCTCCAACCTTGTCGCGATCTCGGATCGCATCGTGAAGGCAATCCGTGCCCTCAAGGCGATCGAGTTGCGGAAGCGCCAGTCGACGCCCTCGACGCCGCAGTACCACGCGCTCACCGAGGACAGCGCAGATAAGAGCCGGGAGATCTTCGCGGCTGCCGCCGAACAGGATCGGGTCGCTCGGGGACTAGAGCCAGGCGGGCCGACGATCGACGAGACCGCGGAACGCGACGAGGAACTGCGACGGGCCTGAATCCGGACCGGAGGTTTTACGCGTCTGCAAGGCGTTGGCCCATAGACGTAGATTCGGCTTTTCGGTACCCTGCGCACCCTACGACCGTGCACGAGGGAAACGTGACCGCAGCCGATCTCCTTGAGGCCTGGCGCGAGGCGTCACGCGCCGCCGCGCTAGCCGATCGATTGTCCGAGCTGGCGCACACGACGGCCGACCGCGCCAATCTCAACGCGGCTTCGGCGGAGGAGGTCGCCACCTTGGCCGAGCAAGTGGCCAAGGTCGCCACGGCGGCAGCGACCCGAGCCCGAGCCGCCGCAACGGAGGCGCGAGCCATCGCCCGAAAGAGTAACGACGGACCACTAACGGGGGCGGTCGCAGAACAGACAGGGACGCACGCGGAAGAGGCCGAGGCCCGCGAGGCGTACCACGATGCCGAAACCGAGGCACACGCCCGTCATAAGGGCGCGCCTTCGCCGTAAGTGGCGGGCTTCGTCGAGGCGTTCGGGGGTCGATCGGCGGGACATTAAGTACCTCCTGACCTGGCTGTCGGCCAGCGTCCGGCACTCGCGCCGCGATACGCGGAATGCTACGCTCCCGTCCGGTCGACATGACCGATATCCTGCCAAGGTGGATCAGCTCGCGAGCGGCGTCGCGGCAATCATCATCCTTGCCCTGGCGGTGGGGCTCGTCTTGGGGAGCTCCGAGATACTCACTGAGATGACTCGGACCCGCTTGCCCAACGGGTGGCGCTGGCTCGCGCCGCTGCCGACCGCCGCGATCAGCGGCGGCCCGTTTGCCCTGCTCCGCCCTCTGGTCCTGAATAAGCCAATTGATCTGTTCGTGTTCGCGGGCCTCTGCGTCGCACTGTCGTTGCTTATATCGGTCGGTCGTGGCCTGGGTCTCACCATCGTTTGGGCCGTCACGAGAAGGTGACGGCGCTCGCCGGATAAGCCGCAGCCAATCGCGCATCGCTAGGATCGGCGTCCCGGCTCCGCGCGTCCGCTCCGTCGTGACAGCGAGACGGACGGACCGCGACCGGGGCCACTATTCCGGGCGCGGTTCCATCACCTGGATCAGTCCGCCTCGGGCCCCTTCCCGATCGCCTGCTAGACTCCCGACGAGGATCGGCGTGGCGTTGCCATCGGCCGGACCATGGAGGTGGGCATGAACCCTGGTTTGATTATCGCCATCGTTGTGATCGTCCTGATCGTCGTATTCGTGATCGGGATCTACAACGGTCTCATCCAGCGACGCCTCAGGATCGACGAGGCGTTCGCGCAGATCGAGGTCCTGCTCAAGCGCCGTCACGACCTCATCCCGAACCTCGTGAACGCCGTCAAGGGCTACATGGGCTTCGAGCAGCAGGTCCTCACCGACGTGACGAACGCCCGCGCGGCGGCCGTCTCGGCCGGTGCCCAGGGTCCAGCGGCGCAGGCCCAGGCCGAGAACGCGTTGACCGGTACGCTCCGCTCGTTGTTCGCGGTCGTGGAGAACTACCCCGAGCTCAAGGCCAACCAGAACGTCCTGGAGCTCCAGGAGCAGCTGACGACCACCGAGAACCAGATCGCGTTCTCGCGCCAGCACTACAACGCCACGGTTCTCGACTACAACACCGCGATCGCGACATTCCCGAATGCCCTGATCGCCGGCCCGTTCGGCTTCAGCAAACGCGAGTTCTTCGACGCCGAGCCTGAGGCGGCCAACGTCCCCAACGTGGATCTGACGCTGAGCTGAGGCGCGACGCGCCGGCCCCGCCGAGGTTCCCGTGGCTGAAACCTTTTACGAACAAATCGCCGAGAACAAGCGAAAGTCGTTCCTGCTTTCGCTGCTCGTCGTCGCGCTCTTTGCGGCGCTCGGGTTCAGCATTGGCGTTGCGGCGACGGGCGAGTGGTCGGGCGGGATCTTCGTCACGGTCATCGCCCTCCTCGTCGGGGGAGGGCTCGCCCTCGGGTCGTATTTCGGCGGCGACGCGCTCGTCCTGAAGGTGTCGGGGGCTCATGAGGTCGATCCGACGGCGGCCCCGCAGCTCATGAACGTCGTCCAGGAGCTGGCGATCGCGGCCAACGTCCCGATGCCGAAGGTCTACATCATCGACGACACCGCACCGAACGCCTTCGCGACGGGACGCGACCCGCAGCACGCGTCGGTGGCGATCACGACCGGACTTCTCGAGAAGCTCGACCGCGAGGAGCTCCAGGGCGTCATCGCCCATGAGCTGTCGCACGTCCGGAACTTCGACATCCGGTTCGCGATGATCGTCGGGGTCCTCGTCGGGTCGATTGCGTTGTTGGCCGACTTCTTCCTTCGCTTCACCTTCTGGGGCGGCGGCGGCCGACAGAGCCGGGACCGTGAGGGCGGTGGCAGCGGCGGGCTCCAGGTCATCTTCTTCGTTGTCGCGATCGTCCTGTCGATCGTTGCCCCGATCGTCGCCCGCTTCGTCCAGCTCGCCGTGAACCGCCAGCGCGAGTACCTCGCCGATGCATCGTCGGTTCAGCTCACCCGCAACCCGTATGGCCTCGAGCGGGCCCTCGCCAAGATCTCGGCCGATCCGGAAGTCCTCGAGGTCGCCAACCGGGCGACCCAGCACATGTACTTCACGAACCCGATCAAGAAGTTCGAGAATCGGTCCAAAGGGCTCTTCTCGACGCATCCCGCAACGGTCGATCGGATCAACCGGCTCCGCGAGCTGACCGGTGAGCGGCCGCTCGAACCCGCGGAGATGGCGCAGCTCGCCGAGCTGGAGTAGGGGAGCTTCGTGGCTCCGAAGCCGCCGCCCGATCCGCTCGCTTTCGAAACTCCCGCCGAGCTCCGCGACTGGTTCGATGCGAACCACGAGACGGCGAGCGAGCTCTGGCTCGGCTCGTACAAGAAGGCGACGGGCAAGCCCAGCGTGCAGTGGTCCGAGGCCGTCGACGAGGCGCTCTGTGTCGGCTGGATCGACTCCATCCGCTACTCGCTCGATGCCGAGCGGTCCGCCCAGCGCTTCACACCGCGGCGCAAGGGCAGCAACTGGAGCGCCGTCAACATCGCCAAGGTGGCGGAGCTGACCGCCCAAGGTCGGATGCGACCTGCCGGCCTCGCCGCGTTCGAGGCCCGCACCGACGCGCGCTCCGCGGTCTACTCCTACGAGCAGCGCCACGTCGCCGCGTTCGCGCCGGAAGACGAGGCCCGCTTCCGGGCCGACGCGGCCGCCTGGGACTGGTTCAACGCCCGGCCACCTTCGTATCGCACGGCCGCCACCTACTGGGTCGTCAGCGCGAGGAAGCCGGAGACCAGGGCGAGGCGGCTCGTGACGCTGATCGAGGACTCCGCCGCCGGCCGTCCGGTCCAACCGCTGACCCCGCGCCGGGCTCCGTAACGAAGGCTTCCCGCGTTCCGCGACCGCCCATCGACCGATGGATCGTCCGATTTCGAACGTCGCGCGAACTCACTCTCGCGGCGCCGGCTAGTCCGATTTCGGACTCCGATATCGGATCGATCGCCGAAACAGAAGTGATCATCCGCGACGTGCGATATCGGATTACCCGGCGCGCGGGCGCCGGTCGAGCCGAGCCCACGTCGTTGAAGGGCCGTCGGGGCCCGTGATATCCTGCGGTTCGCCGACGGGTGACCAAAGCCTGGTTGGCCATCGGGCCGAGATAGCTCAGTTGGTAGAGCACGCGACTGAAAATCGCGGTGTCGCCAGTTCGATTCTGGCTCTCGGCACCACCGTAGCCGGTGGTCGGACTTTCGAGCGGAAGTGGCTCAGTTGGTAGAGCATCACCTTGCCAAGGTGAGGGTCGCGGGTTCGAGTCCCGTCTTCCGCTCCATTTTCTTGCCCGGGGAGCGCCCGGGGAGCTCTCGAGGAAGCTGCCGCTGCCCCTTCGTCTAGTGGTAGGACAGCGGACTTTGGATCCGTGAACCGAGGTTCGAATCCTCGAGGGGCAGCCATCGCAGCGGGCGCGGCCCGGCCGCATCTGGCGACGTGGTGAAGTGGCTCAACACGGAGGTCTGCAAAACCTCTATTCACCGGTTCGAATCCGGTCGTCGCCTCCACACTTTGAAGCACGAAACGGCACGCTGAGTCATCAGCGGGCCTTCTCTGAGGTACCGGA
>JANMPL010000532.1:0-17151 GCA_031369845.1 Chloroflexota bacterium | reverse complement strand
CGGCACGTCAACGGTCAGTTCCTGCGTCATCCGGACGAGGAACAGGTCTACATGGAGCGTGCGGCGGGTGACCGGATGCACCTGGACCCCGTGGATCAGGACCGGCTGCGCAGCCTTGTTATCCACCGATAGGTCGACGAGGGCGTTCGGCCCTACCCGGCGACGCAACAGCTCGAAATCGTGGGCGTCCACGCTGACGGGCGTCGAATCGAGCGAATGGCCGAACACGACGCCGGGCAGCTTGCCTGCACGACGAAGGCGGGCGACCTTCTTCCCGAAGACGTCGCGGGGCTCCGCGGCGAGCATCGGGCGGGTGGTGGTGGCGCTGGGCATCGGGTTGGACCTCGGTTGGCTCATTCTGAGCGGGCGCGACTCACCTGCGCGGGGATCGCGGGGGCGCCCGGGAACGGCGCACACCTTATCACGGACGTCCAGACTGCCCCATTCGCGCCTTCCCGAACGATCGGGTATAGGATCGCGGGCGTGGCCGCAACGATCCTGATCGTCGAAGACGAATTCGCCGTTGCACGCGGCATCCAGTACGCACTCCAACAGGAGGGCTACCAGGTCGCGGTCGCGCGGTCCGGCGAGGAGGGGCTCGACTTCGCCACGAACCAGGCGCCGGACCTCGTCGTGCTGGACGTGCGCCTGCCGGGGATCGATGGCTTCGAGGTGCTCCGGCGTCTCCGGGCCTCTGGATCGAAGGCGCCCGTCCTGGTCCTCACCGCCCGGGACGACGAGGTCGACAAGGTCATCGGCCTGGAGCTTGGCGCGGACGACTACCTGACGAAACCGTTCGGCCTGCGCGAGCTGATGAGCCGGATCAAGGCCCTCCTGCGACGAGCGTACGGGGACCTCGCCGATGCGGCGGGCGGGCGCGTCATCCGCCACGGCGACCTCGTCATCGACCTGGAGCGGCGCCGCGTCCAGCGCGGCCAGCGCCGGATCAGCCTGACACCGACGGAGTTCGAGATCCTCCGCCACCTCGCCAGCAGGCCCGGCCGGGTCTACACGAGGTCCGAGCTCCTCGAGTTGCTCCGCGACTACGAGGCGCTCGACCAGGACGAGAAGACGATCAACGTCCACGTCAGCCACCTGCGGGACAAGATCGAGGACGACCCGGCGGTGCCGGCGTTCGTCTTGACGGTCCGAGGGGTCGGCTACGCCTTCGCCGAACGCTGACGCGCCTCGCCCGCGACGGCTGCCCCGCATCCTGCGGCAGCTCACACCGCGGACGTTCCAGGCGCGCCTGACGCTCAGCTTCGTCGGGGTCGTCGCGCTCACACTCGTTCTGGTCACGGTGTTCGTCGTCAACCGCCTCGACGACTACTTCACAGGCCAGCAGCAAGCCGAGCTGCGGTCGCGGGCCAGCATCGTCGCGGCCTACGTCGATCGGATCGCCGGGGCGTCCGCCCGGCTGGTCGAGCGACCGGTCGTCGACTTCAAGACGAATCGGGTCCATCCCGCTGTTATCGCGGCGTTCGAGGACCAGCAGGGCTTCCTCACGGACCTGGCCCGTGCCGACGTCGACATCGTTCTTGGTCTCCCGAAACGCGAGGGAGCCGGTTTCGTCCCGGCCGCCAACGGGTCGTTCCACGCGCAGCACATCGGGGAAGCCGAAGAGGGCCAGACGCGTGAGTCCCTCGTGGCCGAACCCTACTGGCTGGTCGCAACCAACAGCGCCTACCCGTACGTCATCGAGGTCCAGCTGTCGAACCCGCACACGTTCCGCCAGACGACAATCGCCAACGTGACGAGCCTGCTGGCCGCCGTCGGCATCGTGGCGCTTGGCGTGACGCTCATCGTCGCCGCCGCAATGGCCCACCGCTTCACCACCCCGTTGCGGCGCCTCACCGAGGCGTCGCGAGCGCTTGCGGAAGGCGACCTCACGAAGCGGGTCGAGCGAGCCGACATCAAGGCCGGCTCGTCCGAGATGACCGAGTTAGCCGTCCAGTTCAACGCCATGGCGGACCGATTGGAGGAGAGCGTCGCGATCATTCGGCGCGATCGCGACCGGAGCCGCGACTTCCTGGCCGATGTGTCCCACGAGTTGCGGACCCCGATCGCAGCCCTGCTCACGTTCAACGAGCTGCTGAGCGACCAGGCCGGCAAGGACCCGGCCGCCCGCGCCGAGTTCCTCGAATCGAGCCGCGTCCAGCTCGAGCGGCTCGACTGGTTGGCCCAGAACCTGCTGGAGCTCTCGAAGCTCGATTCCGGGCTCGTCCTGCTCGACCTGCGGCCGGACGACCTGCGGGCGGCCGTCCAGTCGGCCGTAGAGCAGGCGAACCCCGCTGCCGGACGCCGTGGCGTCGATCTCAAGCTGACGCTGCCGGACGCACCGCTCCGCATCCGCCATGATCCCCAACGAGTCGGGCAGGTCGTAACGAATCTCGTCGGCAACGCGATCAAGTTCACGCCAAAGGGCGGCTCGGTGGAGGTCGTCGTCTCGCCGCACGAGGACGGCGCGCGCATCGACGTCAACGACACGGGAACCGGCATCGACGCAAGCGAGCTGCCCAGGATCTTCGATCGGTTCTATCGCGGGTCGCTCGCCAATGAGGCACGCGGCAGCGGCAGCGGGCTGGGCCTGGCGATCGTCCGTTCGATCGTCGACATGCATGGCGGCTCGGTCACCGTCGACAGCCGCCTCGGGTCGGGGAGTCGCTTCTCGGTCTTCCTGCCCCGCGATCCGCGCATCGAGGATCCCCAGCCATCGCCGAGGCCAATCGGCCGGGACGAGGGGGCCGGATCGGCCAAGCCACCGCCAAAGGTGGTGGATTCTTCACCGACCCCGGCCCCCGCTCTGAACCGAGAGTCGTCAGGCTGACGAAGTCACGAGACGCTCACCGCCCCGTGCCGGTCGCACGACGCACGAAGTTACGCCCCCATGACCGATCGACGAGACCCCGACCCGGAAGTCACCGACCTGGACGACGAGACCAAGCCGCACGACAACGCGTTCTTTTCACCGCCTGCGGAGCCGCGCTCCGATTGGGCCGCGCCGCGTTGGACGGAGCCGGAGCCCCATCCCCCAACGCCTGAACACTGGTTCGAGGCGGCGCCGCGGGCGCGGGTCGAGCCCGTGACGACGCAGCAGCGCTCGGCGGGGATCGGGACCGTCCTGACGACGGCACTCCTGGCGGCGGTACTCGCCTCGGGCGGAACGCTCGTCGCCCTCAACGCAACCGGGGCGCTCGACCGACCGGCCCCGGCGACGACCGTGGATCCCAACTCGACCACTGTCAACCAGCCGATCACGATCAATGAGTCCTCGGCGATCGTCAACGTCGCCGCACGCAGCGGGCCAGCGGTCGTCCAGATCAGGACCGGCGGTGAGGTCGATCCGAACGCCACGACGATCCCGCCACAGGGCGTCGGATCCGGGGTGATCTTCAATTCGAACGGCTGGATCCTGACGAATCGCCACGTCGTTGCCGGCAGTACAACGGTGACGGTCGAGCTCAAGGACGGAACCGAATACCCCGGCACGATCTACGGCATCGACACCCTGACGGACCTCGCAATCGTCAAGGTCGATGCGACGGGTCTCACGGCCGCCGCGATCGGCGATTCGGACGGGCTCCGGGTTGGCCAGCTCGTCGTCGCGATCGGCAGCCCGCTGGGGACCTTCTCGAACACGGTGACGAGCGGCATCGTGTCGGCGAAGGGTCGAACGATCCAGACCGAGGGCAGCCAGCTCAACAACCTGATCCAGACCGATGCGGCAATCAATCCCGGGAACAGCGGCGGGCCGCTGCTCGACGCGACGGCGGCCGTCGTCGGCATCAACACGGCGATCGCCCGCGACTCGACCGGAATCGGCTTCTCGATTCCGATCAACCTCGCCAAGCCGCTCATGGAGCAGGCGATCGCCGGCCAGCCCCTCGCCCGACCGTACATCGGCATCCGCTTCGTCCGCATCGACGGCCAGAAGGCGAAGGACCTAAACCTGTCTGTCACCGATGGGGCGTATGTGCGGATCCTCGACGCCAACGATCAGCCGACGGATCAGGACGCCGTCGAATCCGGCAGTCCGGCGGCGAGCGCCGGGATCCAGACCGGCGACATCCTCGTTTCGATCAACGGCAAAGCCATCGATCAGGAGCACCCGCTCGACACGCTGCTGACGCAGTTCGCGCCGGGCGAGACGGTCAGCATCGCGATCATCCGCGACGGCAAGCAGTCGATGACGTCGGTGACGCTCGGAACACGGCCGCCAGGGCTCGGCTGAGAGGGGTTTCGGCGCCCGCTACCCGCGCCGCTCGCCGCTCGGTCGGCGGCGCCAGATTTCGACCGCCACGGCGTCGAGCGGGCCGCCCAGCTCGACCTTCGGCTTGCGTATCCTGACGCCGACCTCGTTCACCGCGAAGTCCGCCAGGACCTCGTGGCTGATCGCCTCCGCCAGGGCCTCGAGGAGCCGGAACGACGTCGACTCGACGATCTGGCGGGCGGCGTCGTAGACCTTGGCATAGTCAACCGTCTTCTCGAGGTCGTCGTCGATCCCGGCCGGCTGGAGGTTCAGCACGAGCTCGATGTCGACCTCGAACGGTTGCGGCGTGGTCAGCTCGTGCTCGTAATAGCCGTGCTTGCCATGGAATTGCATGTTGTGGAGCACGATCCGGTCGCTCAGCGGGAGCCTCCTTCGCTCAGGACAGGCGGGGCCACGTCCCCCTGATGATCGCATCCGACATGCGTGCCGCGCGAACATTCGGCAGGACGTCATGGACCCGCACCATGTCGACACCCGCCGCAATGCCGAGGGCGGTCGTGGCGAGCGTCCCCTCGAGTCGGTCGTCCGCGGGCAGGTCGAGGACCTTGCCGATCGTCGACTTGCGCGAGGTCCCCAGCAGGATCGGCCGGCCGAGCACCTGCAGCGCGCCGAGGTCCCGAAGCAGCACGAGGTTGTGCTCTGCGGTCTTCCCGAACCCGATGCCCGGATCGATGATGATCCTGCCCAATTCGACGCCGGCCCGAAGCGCGCGTTCGATCGCGGCCTCGAGATCGGTGAGGACCTCGGCGACGAGGTTCGTGTAGACGGCTTCGGCACGATTGTGCATGAGGACGATCGGCGCGCCGTGAGCGGCCGCTACCCGTGAGAGGGCGTCGTCGGGGGCCACGCCCCAGATATCGTTGACGACGTGGGCACCCGCGGCCAGGGCGGCCACGGCCACGGCCGGCTTGGTCGTGTCGACGCTGATGGGCATGTCCGGGAGGGCATCGCGGAGCGCGGCGACGACGGGGACAACCCGGCGCAGCTCCTCGCTCGCATCGACAGGCTCATGACCCGGCCGCGTCGACTCGCCGCCGACATCGAGGATGTCCGCTCCGTCCGCGGCCATCGCTCGTGCCAGGTCGAGCGCCTGGGCGACCGGATCCATGTCGCCGGATCGCCCGCCCGCGAAGAGCCCGTCGCCGGAGAATGAGTCCGGGGTCACGTTGAGGATGCCCATGACGAACGTTCGCTCGCCCCAGATGAACTGCCGAGGCCCGATCTCCAGCGGCTCCGGCCGCTCGCGAAGGCCAAGATCCGGCGGCGGGTCGTGAGCGGTCACGTGGCGGAGACCGTTGCGGACACGGGCTGGGGCGGGTCGCGGAGCAGCGGATCGTCGACGAGCAACCCGCGAACGAGCCCGACGAGGTAGAGCGACCCGGCGACGATCACCGGCCCCTCGGCATCCCGGAGCGCCGCCTCGAGGGCGTCGGCCGGCTCAGCGAAGCTGTCAACAGACGTGCCTGGGGCAAGGTTCCGCCAGCGTTCGGCGAGGGCCGGCGCCGGCAGCGCCCGCGGGACGTCGAGTTGCGTCGCGAGAATCCGCGCGCCCCGGAGCGATCCTGAGCGAGTCAGCGCGGCGACGATGCCCTCGACATCCTTGTCGGCCATCGACGCGGTGAGAAAGGTCGGCCGGCCGGGCGTGAGGAACGGCCTGAGATCGTCGAGCGCCGTCGCCAGGGTCGCAGCCCCGGCCGGGTTGTGGGCCCCGTCGAGGAGGACGTCGCGGCCTCCGATCGAGAGCAGCTCCAGCCGGCCAGGCCAGCGAACTTCAGCATAGCCGCGGCGACGCGCGGTCTCTGGGACGTCCGCGATGCCGGCTTCCTCCAGCGCATCGAGGAGCGCGTCGGCGACCGCGACGTTCGCGGCCTGGTGCCGTCCACGCAGGCCGACCTGCGTCCGACCCAACTGCGGCAGCACCACCTCGATGCCATCGCGCGACATCGCGACGATCGGCGGCGGCTCGACGACGGTCAAGGGAACCCTCAGCCGCGCCGCCCGCCGCCGGACGATCGCGAGCGCCTCGCCGGTCGCACCGGTGACCGCAACGTCGCCGCGCTCGATGATGGCCGCCTTTTCGCGCGCGATATGGCCGATCGTCGGCCCCAGACGATCCATGTGGTCGAGATCGACGTTCGTGATCGCGGCCACGCCACCGTCCCAGGCATGCGTCGCGTCGAGCCTCCCCCCGAGCCCGACCTCGACGAGGGCGAGGTCGACCTCCTCCTCCGCAAACCAGCGGAAGACCATAGCGGTGAGAAGCTCGAACTCGGTGGGTGGACCGAGCCGACGAGGCACGCGATCCGCCGCGGCAAGCGCGTCGTCGACCAGCCGCGCGAACGTCGCGGCGTCCACGGGCTGGCCGCCGATCTGCATCCGCTCCCGATAGGTGACGAGGTGCGGCTTCGGGGTCTCCCCGACCCGGCGTCCAGCGGCCCGCATTGCTGACGCCGCCAGCGCCAGGACACTGCCTTTGCCATTCGTGCCGGCGACGAGGGCCCCGCGAATGGACTGCTGCGGATCACCCAATTCACGCAGGAGCGCGCGGGTCCGGCCGAGCCCCAGCCGGATGCCGAAGCGGCCGCGATCGGCGAGCGCGTGGAGCGCGGCCGCGTACTCGGCCTCGATCGTCACTCGCCCGTCAGGTCTTCCTCGTAGAAGACGCATTGGTTGAACCGCGGCGTCAAGCAGACATCGTTGACGTAGCCCTGCTCCATGTGGACGCCGCCCCGCAGCTGACAGCGCGACACGTTCGAATCCTGGCGGATCAGCCCTTTCAGCAGGTGCGGCGCCTGGATGGGGATCGCTCCGCGGTTGCCCGTCATGTAGAAGTGCGGGCAGACGTTGCGCCGGAGATTCGGCAGCCCGAAGCCAAACCGTGTGGGCGGCATCGCCGGCATCGCGGGCATCCTGGAAGGATCCGATCGCTGGGGGGCCGGGGCAACGCGGGCGATCGGACCAACGCCGAACGCCGGACGCCCGGTCGGGCCTGACGGTCGCTCGTTCTTGCGGTCTCGTGCCTGCACTCCAACCTCAGAAAGCGGCACGCCGCAGGGGGTCACCACGCGCGCCGACCGCGCAAGACTACAACGCTCCGCAATCTTCCGACTACGTTGCGGCGCGACCTCTCATCGGTGGTCCAGGCCACTGTCGGTGCCGACGCATGCGACAATCGCGGCGATGACGACTCGGCGCGACGGACGACCGTCCCAGGTGCGGCCCCGGCCGCCTTCGAGTGGCCGACCCGCCCCCGCCAAAGTCCGACCGCGCGCAGCCGCGTCCGGCCGTGTCGCGGGCCATCGCCGGGTGGAGCGGACCCGCAGACTGGCCCTCCCGTTTCGACTCCTCTTCGTCGTCGCCCTGCTGGCCCTGGGCGGCGGCGTCCTGTTCGCGGCCACGGGCGGCCTGGGCAAGGTCGCCGAGGCGCTCGGCTCGACGTTCGGCGGCTTCGTCGCCGAGCTGACGGCGACACCGGCTCCCTCGGTGGCGCCCTTGTCCGACTCGACCACGCCGCTCCTCGACGAGCCGGCCGAGCCGTACACGAACCAGCCGACGATCGACCTGGTCGGCTCGATCCCCGCCGAGCTCGTCGGCGTCGCGGACGGCCGCATCCGGATCTACGTCGCACTCGGGAATCAGGAGCCCGGCGTGGTGACCCAGATCCCCGTCGGCAAGACTCCGCGCTTCCTCGTCCCCGGGATCACGCTCATCGAGGGAACGAACGCCTTCACGGCGACGATCGTCGGGCCGGCCGGCGAGTCCCAGCCGTCGCCGGTGGTGACCTACGTCTACGACGCCACGAAGCCGCGGATCAGTCTCACATCTCCGAGCAACGGCGCCGTGGTCAATGCCACGTCCGTCCAGCTCGTCGGCCAGACGCAGCCGCGGAGCCAGATGCGGGTCCGCAACGCCACGACGAACGCGATCGTGAACGGCCAGGCGGACGCGAGCGGCAACTTTTCGCTCACTCTTGCGATCGGAACGGGGACGAATGACATCGGCATCACCGCGATCGACCCGGCAGGCAACGAGAACCACCTCGTCCTCGCCGTCCGGCACGGGTCCGGCGTGCTCGTGGCGTCGCTGTCGGGCTCGGCGTCGCGGATCAGTCTGTCGTCGCTGCCAGCGAGCACGCAGTTGACGGTCGTCGTGAGCGACCCGGACGGGCGCCCCCTCGAGGGAGCCCGCGTCACGTTCACGCTAACGGTGCCGAATGTCAGCGCCATCACCTCGCCGACGATCGAGACCGGCGGTGACGGCACCGCCACCTGGTCGACACGGATTCCAAAGGGCGCCAAGACCGGTCTTGTACACGCGGCGGCGATCGTCCAGACGTCGCAATACGGCGAGACCACCGGCCTGATGGTCATGACGATCGTGAAGTAGCGTCCGGCAGTCGCGTCGGACGCACAGCCGTCGACACGGCACTCATTCGCAGCTACCATCACGCCATGCCATTGTGGCGCTGCCCGCATTGCGGCAACCCGCAGGCCGAAACGGCCCGCTGCTGGGTCTGCCGCCGCTCCTCCACGAGCTGTGGCACCTGCCGCAATTTCCGCGCCTCCGTCGCGGCGAACGTCGGCTACTGCGGACTCGACCGCCGCCACCTGCCGTTACGGGGCGACGAGATCAGGGCCTGCTGGGAGGAACTCCCAGTGGCCGCGACCATCGCCCCGTCCGACGCCGACCCGGCGGCGGCACTCTGGCTGGACAGCGAAGCCTGAGCCCAAGCTCCGTCTAGGACGGGGTCGGCTCCACGCTGGGGCTGGGTGTGGGCTCCGGTGTCGGCGGCGGGGTGGGCGGGGGCGTCGGTGTCGGGGTTGGCGTGGGGGTGGGCGTTGGTGTTGGGGTCGGCGTCGGCGTCGGGCTGGGCGTCGGCTCGGGGCCCTTCGAGATGTCGTAGTTCACCGAGGTGCCCTTGTTGACGAGGACCCCGGGCAGCGGCTCCTGGCGGACGATCTGCCCGGCAGGCACGATCGGATCGAAGACGTCCGTCACCAATCCCGGCGTGAGACCCGCGGCAAACAGCAGTTGGAAGGCCTCTTGCTGCGTCTTCCGAAGGAGTTCCGGGACCGCCACCGTTTCGGGGCCGACGGCAACCGTGAGGTCAATGACATCGCCTTCCTCCACGTCGGCGCCTGCCACTGGGTCCTGGCCGAGGACCGTTCCGGCTGGCTTCGTCAGGTCGACGGTCGTACCCGCCTGGACAACCTCAATGCCGCGCTGCTGGGCGAGATCCTGCGCCGCCGTGAACGTCATCCCGACGAAGTTCGGGACGACGACCGTCCGCGCTCCGGGCGTCTCGCCGCCACCGGACAGGAGCCGGAAGACGAGGAAACCCGCCAGCGCAAGGATGAGGATCGCGACCAGGCCGGCAATCCAGAGCATGGGACTGGTGCGCTGCTCCTCCTCCTCGTCGATCTGGCGGGCGTCGCGACGAGCGTAGGGGTCGGGGCGAGCCTGGCGCAGCGGCCGTTCCGACTCCGCAAATCGGTCCGACTCCCGACCGGCGTAGGCATCGGGGGCATACGGGACCGCGGCGGGATTGGGACGAGCGGTCGCGGCGATCGTTGACGCGCCGCCGACCACGGTCGCGCCGCCGATCATACCGATACCCTCGATCGGGGCGCCCGACAGGAACGCCTCGAGCGCGGCGGCGAAGCTCGAGGCGGACGGCCATCGGTCGTCCGGCTCGATCGCGAGGGCCTTACGCGTGATGGCCGCCAGCTCGGGCGGGATACCGGCGCGCTTCGTGGCGGGATCGGGGACCGGACCGGCAAGCCGCGCCATCGCCACGGCTGCCGCGCTGTCGCCTTCCCAGGGTCGATGACCCGTGAGCAGCTCGAAGAGGACGATCCCCAGCGAGAAGATGTCGGACGAGGCGGTCGCCTGCTCCCCGCGAGCCTGTTCCGGGCTGAAGTAATGGACGGAGCCGAGCGTCGTGCCGGGAAGCGTCATCTGGGCCTCGGCGACGGCCCGGGCGATGCCGAAGTCCGTGACCTTCACCCGGCCATCGCGGCCGATCAGGACGTTGCCGGGCTTCACGTCGCGATGGACGATCCCCCGAACATGCGCCGCGTGAAGCGCCCGGGCCGTTTCCGCCGCGATCCGGGCCGCCTGCCGGGGTGGGAGGGCCCCGGAGCGTCGGATGATCGAGGCGAGGTCCTCGCCCTCGACGACCTCCATGACGATGAAGGGACCGGCGTCGTCCTGGCCGTAGTCGAAGACCGAGACGATGTTCGGGTGGTTGAGGGACGCCGCGTTCTTCGCCTCCTGGCGGAAGCGCGAGCCGAAGTCAGGATCCCGGCCGTACTCGGGGCGAAGGAGCTTGACTGCGACGTCGCGATCGAGCTGGCTGTCGTGCGCCCGGAAGATGGTCGCCATGCCGCCCTGGCCGAGCAGCTCGACCAGCCGATACCGGCCGCCGAGAACCGTCCCGAGTTCCGCCACGCTTGCCCTCCACTGTGCCGCCGGTGCCGGCCGCCCTCACCTGCGGGCGGTGACGCGCCGCGGCGATCGTAGCGTACGACGCCCGACGGAGCCGCTGAGCGACGGCCTCAGCCACCGCCGAACAGCCAGCGCCGGACGATCTCCAGGAAATCGAGCGAGCTGATGCTGTCGAACAGGCGCGCCCCGTGGAGCGCCCACTCTTGCAGCTCCTTGATCGCGACGAGGACGGCGAGCACCGCCACGGTCGTGGCCGGGCGCCAGACGAAACCAGGCCGGACCCGATGGATGACCGCAACGCACAAAAACCACGGCTCGAAGACGTTCGGAAAGAGCAGAAGCAGCGCCCGCTCGCCGGTGAGCTCGAACGCAACGAAGCCGACGAGCCGGAACAGGTAGAGGCCCACGGAGATCGCGCGCTCGGGACCGGACCAGCGGAGCGCCACGACGAGGAAGGCGCCGAGGTAGACCTGGTCGACCCATTTGTCGAACGACTGGTAGTCGGGGATCCCGCCGAGGTCGAGGACGTCGCGCAGCAGCAGGTCCGAGAGGTCGACGAGGATCGCAAGGATGCCGCCAGCCAGCGGCCAGCGGAGGACGGGCAATGAGCCCAGTATCCGGATCACCCCGATGACGAGGACTTCCAGCGTCATGGAAGGGGCACCCTCAACGTCGAGAGGCCGTTCGCCCACCGAAGTCCAAGGCGGAGCTCACGGAGCGCATCAGCGCGCAGTCGTGCGCCATTGGCCTGAGGTCGCTCCCTTAAAGCTCGAGCTGCTGGAGGTACGCCCGGAACTCGCTCGCCAGCTCCGGTCGCTGCAGGGCCAGCTCGACCGATGCCTTCAGCCAGCCCATCGTCGTGCCAGCGTCGTAGCGGATACCCTCGAACTCGTAGCCGTAGACCGCCTGCTCCTGCATGAGGGCCTCGATCGCGTCGGTCAGCTGGATCTCGCCGCCGGCGCCCTTCGCGGTCTGCTCGAGCTTGTCGAAGATCTTCGGCGTCAGGACATAGCGGCCAACGATCGCCAGGTTCGACGGCGCGTCGGCGGGGTTGGGCTTCTCGACGAGCTTCGAGACCTTGTGCAGACGACCGTGGTTGAGAGCGCCTTCGACGGGCTCGCTGGCGATCACCCCGTACCGGTTGGTGTCCTCCTTGGGCACTTCCATGACGGCGACGACCGATGAGTGCGTCTGGTTGTAGACATGGACGAGCTGACCGATGCACGGGCGCTCGCCGACGATGACGTCGTCCGAAAGGATCACCGCGAACGGCTCGTGACCCACGAGTTCCTTGGCCATAAGCACAGCGTGACCGAGACCGAGCTGCTCCTTCTGGCGGACGTACGACACCTGGGCCAGATCCGTGATGTGGCGGATCTGGCGGAGCATCTCGATGTCGCCCTTCTCCTCGAGCAGGTGCTCGAGCTCGTACGACACGTCGAAGTGATCCTCGATTGCCCGCTTCTGGCTGGACGTGACGATGATGACCTGTTCGATGCCCGCTGCGACAGCCTCCTCGACGGCGTACTGGATCACCGGCTTGTCGACGAGTGGCAGCATCTCCTTGGGCTGGGCCTTCGTGGCCGGCAGGAATCGCGTGCCCCAACCGGCGGCGGGGAAGACGGCTTTACGGACGCGCATCGAACCTCGGAAGGTGGGTGGAATCGGTCGGTCGAGTATACGCCGCGGCCCCATCGGCCCCGTCCCGGCGGGCAGCGGAACTCATTCCACAGGCCCGACAACCGAGCGGATGAACTGCTTCAGCGCGGCGGTGAAGAGCTCCGGTCGATCGATGTTCGTCAGGTGCGTGGCCCGCGGGATGACCGCGGCCTGGGCATCATCGGCGGCGTCCACAAACGATCGCTGAGATAACCGGAACAGCAGGTCGAACTCGCCGTTGAGGATAAGCGTCGGGCCGCGGAATCGCGCCAGCCGGGGACGGAAGCGCTCACCGACGAGCGACCGGACTGCGACCGCGCCGCCGCGGAAGAAGAAGCCGCCCGCGATGATCGGCTCCGCGATCGCGGGCCGGTAGCGCCAGCCGAAGAACCAGACGTTGATTCGGCGCAGCCACGTCTCGTCGAGGGTTTCGAAGATCCAGCCGAGCGCCCGAAAGGCCAGGGCACGAGGGCCGGTCGGCTCCGTCGTCGCTCCGGCGAGAACGAGACCTGCGACCCGTTCCGGCCAGCGGGCCGCGACGTCCATCGCCACGTAGCCACCGAGCGACAGGCCGACGAGGATCGCGGGGCCGCCCGCCTCCGCCTCGAGAGTGCTCGCGACGGCCAAGGCCGCGGCCGCGAGGGTGAACGGGCGGTCGGCGGCGAGGCCGTGACCCAGCAGGTCGGGCGTGAGGCAGCGGTGCTCGCCCCCGAGCGCATCGACCTGGATCGCCCACTGAGCGCCGGTCAGGCGCGTCCCGTGGAGGAAGACGATCGTCGGCGACTCTCTAGTCGGTACCGCGTCAGTGCCCGGGGGCACGATCAGTCGGGTCCCGGGACCAGCCGGTGATCCACCGCGTAGAGCGCGGCCTGCGTCCGGCTCGCGAGTCCCAGCTTCCCGAGGATGTTGCTGACGTGGGTTCGGGCGGTCCGTTCGGTGATGCCGAGGGCGGTCGCGATCTCCCTGTTGCTCAGGCCGCGCCCGACGTGCGCCAGGACCTCGAGCTCGCGCTCGGTCAGGGGATCGACGGTCGGTGCCTCCGACCGCGTTCGCATGCCCTTGGCGAGGATGCGGGCGGCCGCGGGATCCAGATGAACCTCGTCGTTGTGGGCGGCCCGGATCGCGGCCGCGACGTCGTCTGCCTGCGCGTCCTTGAGGATGAATCCGCTCGCTCCGGCCTCGAGCGCGGCGATCACCTTCTCCTCCTCGATAAAGCTCGTGAGCGCGACGACCTGCACCCCTGGCTGGGCCGCCTTGATCCGCGCGATAGCCGCGATGCCGTCGAGCTGCGGCATCACGAGGTCCATGAGAACCACGTCGGGCGTCAGCTCAGCGGAAAGCTCGACGCCGGTCAGCCCGTTGTCGGCCTCGCCGATGACCTCGATGTCGTCGAGCAACTCGAGATAGCCGCGCAGGCCGCGCCTGACGACGCCGTGATCGTCGACGAGCAGGACCCGGATCACGTTCGCTCCCTCCAGCACAGGTTGGCGACCATCATGATCGCTCCGCGCGGAACACGACGGCTCGGGGAGCGTCAGGCGCGCTCGAACCTGGGGTCAGGCGCGCTCGAGTTGAGCGTCGGGCCCTTCGCCGGCCGCTGGCGGGAGCTCGTGCTCGGGGCGGAGCGGGCGCAGGCGGATGGCGGTGAACGGGATCCGGATCTCGCGGAACGTCTCGACGGAGACGAGGAAGCCGGCGAACAGGAACACGACACCGAGGAACTTGCCGAGCTGGAAGAACTCCGTCGAGCCGAGGCGGTTCAGCGAGTCCGTGACGAGCGGGATGAATGCCCCGATCGCGATGAGCATCGTCGCCGGTACCCGACTGTGGAGCCGGCCGGCAATGAGCGCCCGCGCGGTGGCCGGCAGGGAGGCGACAAAGTTCACCGCGATCGCGACCGGAGCGATGAGCAGGTTGAACAGGAACTGATCGCCTGGCTGATTCGGATCGAGCGAATAGCCGAGGACGCGCTTCTTCGGCATGAACACGTACGTCGAGAACACTGCACCGAGGACGAGGGCGATCGAGCCGGTGATGTTCAGGAACGGCGTCAGTAGCCGGATCGTGCCGGGGAACAGCTCGCCGGTCGGGATGCCCGTGCGCGGATCCAGCGCGTAGCCCGGCGCGGCCAGCGGCGTCACGACCATCAGCACGAGCGACACTAGCGTGGCGCCGACGACGGCGGCGGCGGCAAGCGTCGGCCAGCGCTCGTTCTGGAAATAGGTTTCGACGGCGACGGCGATGGCAAGCACGATTGCCCCGATCAGGTAGAGGATCGGGGCCGATCCGGCTCCCGGGTAATCGAACTTCCGCTGGGTGAGCAGGGTCAGCACGCCGGCGACGAGCAGGGCGAACGCGAATGTGTAGCCGAACCGGGTCCGGCCGAGGAGGAACGCCGTCCCGAGGCCGAGCCAGCCCGCCGTCCAGACCGCGCCCGTCAGGTACCACGTTCGATAGAGCAGCTCGTTCCAGCCGCCCGTCGCCGCGATCGCCTCGCAGCCCGCCGCGATCGCGAAGAACAGCATCCCGATTGCCCAGATGAGCTGGAATCCGTACCTCCGCTCGCGCCACTGGTCGAGGAGGGCGATCGAGAAGACGAACGCGAAGAGCGACGTGGCGGCGGGCAGGAAGGCCGACGGCATCAGGCCATCGCCTGCTGGTGGACCGCGATCAACCGGACGAGCAGTCGATCCAGCAGCGCCGACGCGTCCTCGAACATCGCGCTGATCCGCTCGGCGTCGAGTGCCCGTCGACGTGCGATCACCCCGAGCTCGGAGAGGAACGGCCGCCTCGCGGCGACGAACAACCCGACGGATTCGGTGAGGCTCAGGCCACCGGCCGCGAGGCGCCGCGCCAGGTCGTCCGTGAGGCCCTCGGCCGTCGATTCGGCGGCGTCGCGCTCGCCCGGTTCGGCGGCGTCCAGGTAGGCGACGAGCGAGGCGACGAGGCCTCGGCCGTCGGTCCGGAAGGCTTCATGGTCCCCCGCCGGAACGGCGCTGCGTGCGCCGGTCTCGGCCGGCTCGGCGGTGTAGCTGCGACGGTAGGCGCGCGACAGGCGGTCCGGCGTGGCGCCGAGGGTCGACAGGGGCTGGACGGACCTTGGCTGCCGCGAAGTGCGCACCCGTTCGAGCTCGCGTCGATCGAATCGCCGATGGCCGCCGAGGCTCAGGAAGGTCTCGATTCGGCCTTCGTCGGCCCAGCGCCTGAGCGTATCGGGGTGGACCCCCAGCGCCTTGCTCGCGGGCCCGAGCGACAGCCGTCCGGGATCGGTGCGGTCGGCAGGCCGGGGCACGATGATGACAACCTCACGGGCTGAATTCTGGGTGAATCTGGGTAACCTGTGTCGAGTCTGGTCAGCGCAGAATAGGGAGCACGGGTAGCGCCGTCAAACGTGGACTATCGATGTCGGCGGATCGGGCCGCCGGACCCCCGTCAGGCGGGGATCAGCTCGTGCTCGTCGCGGTGGATGCCGTCGCACAGGCCCCATCTGACGGCACCGCCATCAGCCGACGGCACCGGAATCGGGCGCATGATTTCGCGCACGACGCCGCGGCGGCAGAAGAGGTAACCCCGGTCCGCCATCCAGCGCCGGACGTGTGCCTCGTCGCGATGGAACTGGAACGGGCCCGGATTGATCGCGGGTTGGTCGGTCCAGTCGGCGGGCTTCTCCGGCGCGACGATGTCGAGGACGTTGACCCGCCACGGCGTCCCCGAGATCACCTCGAGGCAACCGTCGCAGCGCTTCGCGACGTTGTCCTCCACGATCGTCGTGATCCGGACGCCCACGATCTCCATCGGCCGGATGGTAGCAGGACGGGTCGCCGCGACGTGGGGGCCTGCCTCGTCCGCGGGGGGCCGACCGGGATCTAGAATGTGGGCTGGAGGGAGTCTCAAGCATGTCGCGCAACGTGATCACCATCGACCAGGCGCCGCCGATCGACGCGTTCGTGCCGACGAACACCGTGGCCCCGGGCTGCCTGATCTCCGGCATTCCGAATGAGCGAGGTGTCCGGCAGTTCACCAGCGATGACGGCAAGGCCACCGCCGGCGTCTGGGCGTGCGGCACCTACCGCGAGCACATCCCTGGCTTCCCGACCGACGAGCTTTTCGTCGTGCTCGAGGGCACCGTCACAATCAGCGAGGCAGGCTCCGAGCCCCAGACCTACGGGCCCGGGGACGCCTTCGTCATCCGCCGTGGGACCGTATGTGACTTCGACGCCACGGGACCCTTCCGCAAGATCTACATGGGGTACGAACCGCAACCGTGAACGACCCACTCGAGGCGACGACGTACGGTGGGCCGCGTCGTCGCCGAGGTGAGATCTGCACGGTCATCCCAAACTGTGTCGAGCCTGGGCGGACGCGATCGCTCAACCCAGGGGCCATGCCGCCCACGCCGAGCCGGAGCCGACGGCTCTCGTCATCCGATCCAGTGTTGCCAGTGACCGGGCAGCGGTTTACCCATGGCTCGCAGATACACGCTGACCTTCCCGTAGAAGATCAGCAGCGCCTCCCGATAGATGTCGAGCTGGATGTCCGGCGAGGGCGAGAAATCGTTGATGTCGAAATCCTTGCGCACGATCCGGCGGTTCGCGATGTCGTCCTCGGAGAGGGCTGCGATCGCGTCGGCAAGGTCGCGGTCGAGCTCCGCGTACCAGGACGCCAGGGCTGCCACGCTCTTCTCGAGGCGCACGTCCGGGTTCTGATAGTCGAAGTCCTGCCGAAACGTCCGGAACGACTCCACGTAGGTGTGTTCGATCTCGCCGATCTCGCGA
>JANMPL010000507.1:0-4248 GCA_031369845.1 Chloroflexota bacterium | reverse complement strand
CCGACGAATCGAGGGCCAGCGTAAGGCCGATCCCGGGGTGGTCCGACTCGTATGCGGCCTTGACGGACTCGAGCGGGGCCGTGAGCGAAGCGGCCGCGTAGACGGCGAGCTCAACTGTGGCGTGCGATTGCGATGGGCTTGTCGCGGGCCCAGTGCACGCGGCGGTTGCAGCTACGAACGCGAGCAGCGCCGTAACCACCCGGCTTATGACCGTGCCTCGCGTGACGACGGCACCTCGACGACGACATTTGTTGCCTTGACGATGCATATCGCCTCATCGCCGACGTGGAGACCGAGCTCGAGGGCACCCTCCGCCGTCATGAGACTGACGATCCGGTGCGGCCCTGCGAGGACCTCGACGACGGCCGCGACGCGATCGATCTCCACCCGGGTGACGATGCCCTCGAAGCGGTTACGGGCGGATCGGGCGACCGTCGGCCGATCCGTTGCAACGCGGCGGCGATCGGCAAGGAGCCCGGTCACCTCCGTGATTGGAACGAGCCGTTGCCCACCAGGCGAGCGGACGGTCGAGAGCCGTCCTTCGGCCTCCCAGCGGCGGACGGTCTCGACGGTCACGCCGAGCATCTCCGCGGCCTGCCCCATTCGAAGCACCTGATCGGAACTCATGTATGCACCTCGATCGACAGATACGGCGACCATCGTACCAAGGGATCGAGGCCGTTTCCAGCGTATTAGCATATGTATAGGTGAGCAACGGGCGTGCGAGCGCCGCCGGGCATAGGGAGTTGTTAATACTTGACCGATCGGGGATCGGCGCGGACGATAGGTCCCGCTCGCTCTTCGGCCGCCGGCCGGCAGCTCGCCTGTGCAGGGGGATTTCCTCGGAACGTCGCCGCTGTCCCCTCGCGGTGAATGGGCTCTCGCGCCCGGCCCGGGCGATTTCGGTGGGTCCGTCAGGCAGTGGCGGGGTTCCGCCGATCGATCACTTCGGGTGCGGGATGGGCCCTGTGTCGCCGAGAACTGCTGAAACCAGGGAGAGGATCGTCGCCGCTGCGAAGAACAGAGACGTGACGACAACGCGAGCACGAACGGGAATACGCATTTGGGATGCTCCTTCCCGCCCGAGCAGGACGCGAGAACACAGGCATAGTAGGTGGTGAACCGTGGGAAAGGCAAGTATTACTAAACTATTGCCGGTGGAGCGCGCCGCGCAACTTCGATCGAGTCTCGGGTCCGAGGTGCGTCGTCGCCGGCTTGCCGCTCACCTCTCGCAGTGGGAGCTGAGCGCGCCGCTCACGCGTGCCTACATCTCGCAGGTGGAGTCCGGACGAACGCTGCCCTCGTTGCCGGCGTTGATCCTGCTTGCCGAGCGGCTTGGGACGTCAGCCGACGAGATACTGAAATCGGTCAATCAGACGTTGAACGTGGAGTATCCTGACCGGCATGAGGACCGTAGAGCGCCGCAGCCTCGCCGCTGAAGACCGAGACCTTGCGGAATTAATCGGGGTTCGTCTTCGGGCGGCGCGCCTTCGCGCCGGATTGACGCAGCGCGAGGTGGCGGAAGGCCGCTACACAAAGGCCTACGTCAGCGCCCTCGAGAATGGCCTGATCAAGCCATCGATGGCCGCGTTGCGATTCCTCGCCGTCCGACTGGAAACGACCGCGAGCGACCTTCTTGCCGATGCCGACGGACGCTGGACGCGGATGGATGCCGAGCTCCGGCTGGCGTCCGGTGACTGGGCCACGGCTGAGGACGGATTCCGGTCCATTCTCGATGCGGGTCCACCGGCCCTGGAGCGGGGGAAGGCCCTGCTCGGCCTCGCCGAGGCACTCTGTCGGTTGGGCCGGCCCGCCGAAGCGGTGCGCGTCGCCGCTGAAGCCGACGAGCTCCTGACCGCGTCGAGCCAGATTGAAGCCGCTCGTACGGCTCGCTACTGGTTGTCGTCCGCCCACCACCAGTCGGACAACCCGACGGAGTCGCGCCTGCTGCTAGAGGGCCTCCTCGCCCCCGACCCGAATGCGCCGCCGCTCCAACCGGACTTCCACGTCCGGGTCCTCGTAGCCCTGGCGTCGGTGCTGACCCAGGCCGGCGAGCCAAAACGAGCCCTGCTGTTGCTCGAGGAGGCGCGTGGAATCGGCACCGATCTCGACGACCGCCGCCGCGCCTCGCTGCTCTATTCGCTGGCGATCGGCTATCGGGCGACCGGCGACATGGAAGCGGCAATCCGGTCGGGCCTCCAGGGACTGGCCCTCTTCCGTGCCAGCGAAGCCACCACGGAGTCCGCATCGGTCGAGAATGAGCTTGCCCTCATCTACATCGGCCTGGGGAATCTTCGAGAGGCGGGCAAGCATGCCGGCGTCGCGCGCGCGACGTTCGAATCGGCTGGCGACGACTACTGGCTCGCCCACGTCGCGGAGACCGAAGCGCAGATCGCCCTGGCCAAGGGGAACCTCGACGAGGCGACGACGAAGGCCGCCGCTGCCACCGAACTCGCGAGGAAGACCGGCAACCAGAAGGCCGAGATCAGCGCGCTCCTCACCGAGGCACGAGCAGCCCGAGGTCGCGGGGATGCGGCCCGGGCAGCGGAGGTCCTCGGCAGTGCCGTCGAGCTGGCGCGAACGGGACCGAAGCCTCGTCTGCGGGAGATCCTCAGCGAGTGGAGCGAGCTCCTAGCCGAATCCGGTGACCTGCAGCGAGCCTACGAGCTCAGTCGCGAGGCGCTCGGGCTCGTCTGACCCGCGGCTGCGGCGGCCAAGCGTTCATTCTCGCGGGGCCATCAACTATTTGTTGATTAGCGCAGGACGAACCGCCACACTGACCGGGATGAACCCATCGACCCCATCGCGCGGTCCCGGTCCGGAGACCGCTGATAACAGGCTGCGGGCGACCCTGGCCAAGGGCGAGGGAATCACTCACATCGTCCCGGCGATCGGGTGCGTCGTGGCCCTCACCTCAAAACGGCTGCTGATCGTCCGCGAGGGTTCGTCCTTCCGCCCCAAGACCGGCGTCCGCGAATGGGAGCTGGGCCCCGGCTTGACCGTTCGGGCCGGTCTCGTCCGCCAGGGCAGCGGCAGTCTCGTCATCAAGTGGGGCCGGAACGCGACCAGCGTCTTCGTTCGGGCCGACCATTGGGATGACGCCCTGGCGCTCGTCGGCACCGTCAGGGCGCGGATGCGGCTCGAGGATGGACGGGCTCCCGGCGGTCGGCGTCCACCGGGCGGCTAGCGGCAGGCTGAGGAAGCCTCCCCGGACCGGCGGGCGTGTAATCGCGCCGCCCGGATCATCGCGCCGGCCATAGCGAGTCCGGGCGGCCCGCTACTCAGAAATCTCTCAGGGTCCGCGACCAACGTCCCTACTCAAGGTCCTGCCAACCGAGGGAGGAGCCGCCACCGATCCCAACTGACGCCCGAGTCCACGGGCAGCGGAGGTACAGATGACCGACCCCACCCGTGAGCTCCCGCCTGTCCCGGAGACGATCGACGGAAGAACGACCAGCGAGGCGCTCCTCTACGAGATCCGCCGGGTCATCGTCGGCCAGGACGCCATGCTCGAGCGAGTCCTCGTCGCGGTCTTGGCCGGCGGGCACCTGTTGCTCGAGGGCGTGCCCGGCCTCGCCAAGACACTCACGATCAAGACCCTCGCCGACGTCCTCGACTCCTCGTTCCGCCGGATCCAGTTCACCCCGGACCTCGTCCCGGCCGACCTCGTCGGCACCCGCATCTACCGGCCCGACCGGGGCACGTTCGACACCGAGCTCGGGCCCGTCTTCTGCAACTTCCTGCTGGCCGACGAGATCAACCGCGCCCCGGCCAAGGTTCAGTCGGCGCTGCTCGAGGTGATGCAGGAGCGACAGGTGACGATCGGGCCGGAAAGCTACCCCGTGCCCCGGCCGTTCCTCGTGATGGCCACCCAGAACCCAATCGAATCGGAGGGGACCTACCCGCTCCCCGAGGCCCAGATCGACCGTTTCATGATGAAGGTCGTCGTCGGCTATCCGAGCGCCGGCGAGGAGGCGGTCGTCGTCGAGCGCTCGCTCCGGCCGGCTGCTGAGGTCCGGTCGATCCTCACGGCGGCCGGCCTCGCGGAGCTCCAACGCCTCACCGCCGACGTCTACGTCGACCGGACGATCGTCGACTACGCCGTCGCCCTGACCGCAGCGACGCGCACGCCCGATGCCGTCGGGCTGCCGAAGGTCAAGGAGTTCATCGCGTTCGGGGCCAGCCCCCGGGGATCGATCAATCTCGTCCACGCGGCGCGGGCACTCGCGGTCGCCCGCGGCCGGCGCT
>JANMPL010000457.1:0-1695 GCA_031369845.1 Chloroflexota bacterium | reverse complement strand
ACGGCGTGGCCATGCTCGTGCCCGAAAGCTGCTGGTAGTCCGAGCCGTCGGACGCCGGGTTGCCGAACGCGGAGATGATCCCCGCGCCGGGTGCGACGACGCTCGGCTTCATCTCGTCGAAGTGGTCGGCGTCGCCGTCGTCGGTGCGCGGACCCTCGTTCGAGAAGGTGGTGACGCGGTCATCCGTGCGATCGAGCGTCTTGTTGTGCGTCGAGGCGCCGACCGCGATCGACTTGTCGGCCGCGGCCGGCGAGGCGATGCAGTTGGTCGAGCCGTCGTTGCCGGTGGCGATCGTCACCACGAGACCGGAATCCACCGCCACGTTGATGAGCGTCGAGCTCGCGCCGTTGCTGGTTCCGCTCCCGCCCGCGCATTCGGTCGAGCCGAGCGACATGCTCACGACATCGATCCCTTGCCAGATGCTGCCCGGGAGCTGGCCGGACCACAGGGTGCGGCGGTTCGCGATCACCCACTCGAGGCCACGATTGCTGCCGCCGATGCTGGCGCCGGCGTCGGAGAGGACCTTGCAATCGACGAGGCGCGCGGCGGGCGCGACACCCGCGAAGAACCCGCCCGGTCCGCCCGTCCCCATGGCGGTTCCCGCCACGTGCGTCGCGTGATAGCTCGACGCCTCGGCGCCGTGGTCCTGCGGATTCGTGCTGGAGGTGAACGGCGTCGTGCACAGGGCATTGCCGCAGAAGAACTCGCCGCCCCCCAGGAATTTGCCGCGGAGCGATTCGTGACCGGGGTAGCCCGGATTGACCTGGTCGACGTCGTCGTTGACGCCCGTGTCGAGGATTGCGATCACGATCCCATTGCCGTCCAGGCCCAGGTGCTGGCGGGCGTTCGGGAACAGGGCATAAGCCTCGGCCTGCGTCAGGCCGCGGGCATCGCGCGCGCGCAACACGCGTGCCGCATAGTGGTTGGTCGCGTACTCCACCGGGATCGCCTCGACGCGAGCCACGCCTGGAAGGTTTGCCATGAGCGACACCTGCGCCCAGTTGGCCCGGGACTCGATGTAGGGAATGAAGGTGAATGGCCACGCCATGGACACGCCCGTAGCGAGCAGCGCGGTGCGGTCGAGATCGGTCGGCTTGTGGTCGTACATGAGGTAAACGGCGTAGGAGATTGCCGCCGGATTCTCGACCCCGATCGACATGTGCTGCGCGGGATCATCGTTTTCGAACGCCGCGTTCCAGCCGACGGCATGGACACGTTCGATGCGATCGTCGATCCGATTCGCGTTCAGATCGACGTAGGCATGGACGCTCGTGGCGATCGCCATCAGGCCGATCGCGAGGACGAGGGGGAGCTTCGGAGCCAGGCGCACGCGCAACACTCCTTTCGGAATGCGGAACCGTCCGCGCGAACTCGATGCCGCGCGGAAGCTCCCGCTGGGGATGTCCGAAAGGTTGCCCCCGGGCGCTTGACTTCGACTTGACCCAGCACGTGGCTGGACGGGCCACCCCAAGTAGGGACCCCGGTTATCTGGCTGGAGCGATGGGGCTTACCCGCGTCCCTACGGATTCCACGTGAAGGGCCGAGTCATTGCGGGAGATCCGCGGTCCGACCGCCCGTGGAATCGAAACCGGCTCAGCACTACTCGTACTGGGGCTCCCGCTCCCAGTGGCGATGCTGAGCAATCGCCTCGATGAATGCGCGCGTCGTCGTCCCCGCGGCAGCTCCGCGCGTGAG
>JANMPL010000455.1:0-2842 GCA_031369845.1 Chloroflexota bacterium | reverse complement strand
AGGCCGAGGAACTCGTCCTTCACCGCGTTCGATCCGCGCAGCGCCTCGGCACTCGCGATTAGCGCGTCCTCGGCCTGCCGGCGATCAGTGACGTCGGTCAGGACGTTCACGGCGCCGATCAGCCGCCCGTCGTCATCCCGCAACGGCGTCGGATAGGGCACGAAGGAGATCCGGCTGCCGTCGGGTCGCTCGGCGATCGCCTCATGCCCACGGACCGGCCGGTTCTCTCGCAGAGCGATCGCCATTGGGCACTCGTCATGGCGCATCGGCTGACCGTCCGACCAGAACAAGCGGAGGGACCCGCACCACTCCTCACCGAGCTTCGGGCGTCTACCCCAGAACGTCGCGGCCGCCTCGTTGTAGAACGTGATCCGGCCGTCGGCGTCGGTCGTGTAGACCGCGACGCCGAGGGCGTCGAGGAAGTCGCGGTAGCGCAGACCGCCTCGGGCCGGCGAGCTCCGACGCGGCAGGTCGATCATGTTCCGAGCCGCGTCGAAGATGCTGATCAGCGTGTTATCGGACTCGATGTCGGTGTCGAGCGGCGACGCGCTTCGAGAGCGACGTGCCTGCAAAGTCATGCGGGCGTTCTCCTACGTGAGCCGGGAGTATTGCAGGCGCGGTCCGTCCAAACCACCGTTTCGGGGACTCTGCAATGCCTTTGAAAGGCGAGGCGTACCCGCGCTTCTGGGTCGTCACGTCAGCCGGTTCGGGCGCCGCCTTCGTAGACCTCGGGGTTCACCGGCGTCGGAAGGCGCTCACCGCGCAGCCCGGCAAGCAGGTTCGCCGCTGCCATCTCGGCCATCTTGCCGCGGGTGGCCCTCGAGGCCGAAGCGATGTGTGGGACCACGAGGCAGTTGTCGAGCGACAGGAGCGGGTCGTCGGTGGGGATCGGCTCGGGATCGGTCACGTCGAGGGCGGCGGCGAAGATCGTCCCGGCCCGGAGGGCGTCCGCGAGGGCGCGCGGGTCGACGACCGGGCCGCGCGAGGTGTTGACGAGGACCGTCGTCGGTTTCATCCAGCCGAGCTTCTCGGCGTTGATGAGGCCACGCGTCTCGGGCGTCAGGTTGACGTGGAGCGAGACGAAGTCGGCCTGCGGGAGGAGGATCTCGAGCGGCAGGAACGTCGCCGAATGCTCGGCCTCGACGGCCGGATCGGCCCGCTGCACGTCGTGGTACAGGATCGTCATGCCGAAGCCAGCGGCTCGCCGGGCCACGGCCTGGCCGATCCGCCCGAACCCGACGATCCCGATCGTCGCACCATGGACATCGGGCCCCAGCAGCAGCATCGGCCCCCAGGTCTTCCATTTGCCCGCCCGGACGTATCGGTCGCCCTCGGGCAAGCGTCGGGCGGCCGCCATCATCAGGGCAAATGCGAGATCGGCGGTCGTCTCGGTGAGGACGCCCGGCGTGTTCCCGACGGGAATGCCGCGTCGGGTGCAGGCCGGCACGTCGACGTTGTCGAAACCGACGGCATAGTTCGAGACGACCTTGAGCTGGGGACCTGCGGCGTCGAGGAACTCGTCGTCGACTCGGTCGGTCAGCAGGGTCACCACGCCCTCGCAGCCGGCCACGGCGCGCAGCAGCTCGTCGCGCGGCGGCGGCAGCTCGTCCGGCCAGACGACCGCGTCCGTGGCCGCGACGATCGGGTCGATCCCGTCGTCCGGAATCTGCCGCGCGACGAAGACCTTCGGCCGGTTCATCAGCGGGCCGAGCCGGCCGCGACGAGCGGCTCGACGACGCCCCGGATCCGTTCCAGGGCGAGTGTCAGGTTCTCCCGCGAGTTGGCGTACGAGATCCGGATGTGGTTCGTTCCGACGCCACCGAACGCCGTCCCGGCCAGGACGCAGACACCCGCCTCGTGGAGCAGCTTCTCGGCCAGCTCGGCGCCCGACAGGCCCGTGCCCGCGATGTCCGGGAAGGCGTAGAACGCGCCGGTCGGTCGGAGGCAGCGGATCCCGGGAATCGCGTTGAGCCCATCGACGATCTGGTCGCGGCGGGCACGGAACTCGACGACCATCGCGTCGACGTCGTCCTGCTGGCCACGCAGCGCCTCGACCGCCCCGATCTGGACGAACGTCGGGGCGCAGCTGATCGTGTTGATGATGAGCTGGCCGTACATCAAGACGAGCGACGGTGGCACGATCGCGTAGCCCAGCCGCCAGCCGGTCATCGCGAAGGTCTTGCTGAAGCCGTCGAGCACGATCGTCCGCTCGGCCATTCCGGGCAGCGAGGCGATCGAGACGTGCTCCGTCCCGTCGTAGAGGATCCGGCCGTAGATCTCGTCGGCGAGGACGACGAGGTCGTGGCTGGTCGCGAGGTCGGCGATCGCCTCGAGGTCGCCGCGGGTCAGGACGCCGCCCGTTGGATTGGCCGGGGAGTTGATCACGAGCATCCGCGTCCGGGGCGTGATCAGCGAGGCCAGCTCGTCGACGTCGAGGCGGAACTCGTTCTCCATCCGGATGGGGATCGGCACGGGAGTGCCGCCGACGAACCGGGCGAGCGATTCGTAAATCGGGTAGCCGGGATCCGGGACGATGACCTCGGCGCCCGGATCGATGAGGCCGATGATCGCGTAGAGCATCACGCCCTTGCCGCCGACGGTCACGAAGACCCGGTCCGGGGTCACGTCGAAGCGCTTGCGGGCGGTCGCGTCCTCCGCGATGGCCTCGCGCAGAGCCGGAATGCCAGAGAACGGGGCGTAGTGGGTGAAGCCCTCGACCAGGGCCCGCTTGGCCGCCGCCCGGACGTTCGCGGGCGTGTCGAAATCGGGCTCGCCGATCTCGAGGTGGACGACGCTCCGGCCGGTCGCCTCGAGGGCGCGGGCTCGGGCGGCGACCTCGAAG
>JANMPL010000406.1:0-9274 GCA_031369845.1 Chloroflexota bacterium | reverse complement strand
CCCCCCAAACCGAGAACGACACTTCGACGGCGACGTCCCAGCCCGATGCTCGAAGCATCAAGACGACGCCCTCGATCAGCCAGGCGTGCGCCTCATCGAGAAGCCGATCGAGCTGCTCCCCGTTCCATCGCAGCCTGATGTCGACGGTTGCACCGAGTGCGGCCGCCGCTCGAACGAGGACGCCGACGGCAACCTCTTCGATCTTGCCGCGTTCGAGCCGGGAGATGGTCGCTCGGGAGAGCTTGGCGGAGAGGCCGACATCTCCCTGCCGGAGTTCCTTCCGAATCCGCAGAGCCCGGAGCTGTCGACCCAACCTGATCGAATCCATCGACCGATCATGGCCGACGCCTCTTATCCGGCAATCAACGAGGCCAGAGCAAGCTCAGCTGACCTCGCGGCGGCTCGCCTCGGCGGCGAGGCGATCGGCGAAGGCCTCCCACGGCTCGGGCGGTTGCTGCTCGCCAGCGCGCGTGCGTGGCGAGGCCGTGCGTGCCTCGATCTCGCGGTCGCCGAGGACGACCATGTACGGCACCTTCTGCTCCTGGGCGAGCCGGATCTTGTTCTGCATCCGGTTATCGGATCGGTCGACGTCGACCCGCAGGCCGCGTCCGCGCAGGACGGCTGCCAGCTCGTCGGCCGCCTCGATGTGCCGGTCGGCGATCGGGATCACGACGGCCTGGACGGGCGCGAGCCAGAGCGGGAACGCTCCCGCGAAGTGCTCGACGAGGATCCCGATGAACCGCTCGAGCGAGCCGTAGATCGCGCGGTGGATGGCGATCGGGCGCTGGGGCTGGCCGTTCTCGTCGATGTAGGTCAGGTCGAACCGCTCGGGGAGCATCGTCAGGTCGGCCTGGATCGTGGCCATCTGCCACTCGCGCCCGAGGGCATCATCGATGTAGATGTCGATCTTCGGGGCGTAGAACGTGCCGTCCTTCGGCTTGACCATGTAGTCGCCGCCGGCCCGGTCGAGTGCATCCTTGACGAGCTTCTCCGCCCGCTCCCAGAGCGCGGGGTCGCCGATCGCCTTGTCGGGCTTCGTCGCGAAGGCGAAGCGCGGGGTCAGGCCGACCCACGAGTATGCCTCGCGGACCTCGCCGAGCATCGCTTCGATCTCGTCCGCCAACTGGTCCGGCCGGACGTAGACATGGGCGTCGTCCTGAATGAACTGGCGGACACGGGTCAAGCCCGACAGCGTGCCTGACCGCTCGTTTCGGTGGAGCCGGCCGTATTCGTTCAGCCGGAGCGGCAGATCGCGATACGAGCGGATCTTCGAGCGGTAGATGAAGGTTGACTCGGGGCAGTTCATCGGCTTCAGGGCGAAGTCGTGGTCCTCCGACGTGAGCTTGAACATGTTCACGTCGTAGAGGTCCCAGTGGCCCGACTGCTGCCAGAGCTTCTTGTCGGCGAGGATCGGCGTGCTGACCTCCTGGTAGCCGCGACGCGCCTGGAGCTCGCGCATCGCACCCTCGAGCGTCCGCCAGATCATCTGGCCCTTGGGGTGCCAGAACGCCGAGCCAGGCGACACGTCGTGGAAGCTGTACAGGTCGAGCTGGACACCGAGCCGGCGGTGATCCCGCTTCTTGGCCTCCGCCCGCCGCCACAGGTATTGATCCAGCTCTTCCTGGGTCGGCCAGACCGTGCCGTAGATGCGCTGGAGCATCGGGCGCTTCTCGTCACCCCGCCAGTAGGCGCCCGCGACCGCGAGCAGCTTGAACGGGCCGAGCTTGCCGGTGCTCTCGACGTGGGGCCCCTTGCACAGGTCGACGAAGGAGTCATGCTCGTAGACCGACACCGGCGGCATCGTCGCGCCTTCAGCCTTCGCTTTCGTCGCCAGGTCGTCGAGGATCTCCACCTTGAACGGCTGGTCCCGCTCGGCGAAGAAGGCCCGCCCCTCCTCGGGCGACAGCTCGCGGCGGACGAACGGGTGGTCGGCGGCGACGCTCTCCGTCATCCGTGACTCGATCGCCGCCAGGTCGTCAGGCTTGAGCGGCCGCTCGAGCTGGAAGTCGTAGTAGAAGCCGTCCTGGATAGCGGGCCCGATGCCGAGCTTGGTCCCAGGGAAGAGATCGAGGACCGCCTCGGCCATGATGTGAGCGGCCGAGTGGCGCATGGGATCGAGCGGGTCACCGGCCCCCGCGTCGAGCAGCTCCTCGGCTGAGCCGCGCTCCGGCGCGACAAAGTCCTCCTCGACCTCTGCTGCGTCGGTGTCCTTCACGTCTGCCATTGACTTGTCCTTTCGAAATCAGACCTTCAGCCGCGACTCGTTGCTAACCCTCCGAGGTCCGAGGCTGAGCTCCGCGAAGCCATCGGCCCGAGGAATCACGAAACCCCTCGCCCGGTCGACAGGACGAGAGGTTCTGAACTCCCGCGGTTCCACCCGCCTTCGCAGTCACGTGCCGGTTGCCCGGCCGCATCCGCGCGCTCTGGCCGCGCTATCGGGCGGATCCCGGGCCGGTTCGCCGGCCGCTCACGGGTGGTGCGTCGTCGTCGGTGGCCGCCGGACTTCCAGCCTCAGGCCCGGCTCTCTCGTGGCTCCGTCTCGGCGTCGCGTGTCCCGCTCAACGCGTCTTCGTGCAGGTGATGGTGGGCGACACTGGACTCGAACCAGTGACCTCTTGCATGTCAAGCAAGTGCTCTAACCAGCTGAGCTAGCCGCCCGACGTCGCTGAACCTGTGACCTTTCACGCTCCCAGTGGCTATAGCTGCGGACGTTCCATTTTCCGCAACCAGGCTGGAGGCGCTGAGGCCCAAGGGCCAGCGGCGACCCGCATTCTACCCGAGGGCTGCGACCGCTACAACGACGCGAGGGTCGGCCGAGGCAATGTAGATTGGAGCTCAGTAGCCGTCGTCTGACGGTGAGGCCGAGACCGGCGGCGCCGATGCCGGCGTCGACGCTGCCGGCTGACTGGCGCTGCCCCCGCCGCCCGGGGTACAACCGGCGACCGCGAAGCCGAACGCGAGCACGAGCGAGGCGACAATCGTACGCAGAGCGAGACGGGTCACGTGGCGACCTCCTTGACCGCCGATACGTCAGGCCGGCGACGGCGGTTCTCCCCTGCTCCATGATGGCGCGAATGGGAGATCGCGACGGTTACGAGCTGATCGACGCCGGCGAGGGGCGCCGGCTGGAGCGGTTCGCCGAGCTCGTGGTGGACCGGCCCGCGCCGACAGCCGACTCGCCGCCGCGCGACCCTGCCGCGTGGGCGGGCGCAGACTTCCGATTCGACCGGTACGTCGGCTGGACGGCGATCAGCGAGGGCGAGGCGCAGCCGTGGGTCGTCGACGAGGGCGAGCTTCGGTTCGAGCTTCGACCCACCGAAACGGGCCAGGTCGGGCTCTTTCCGGAACAGGCACCGAACCGGGCGTGGGTCCGAGATGCTGTCGCGCAGCTCGGCGGGTCGCCTCAGGTCCTCAATCTCTTCGCCTTCACGGGGGCGACGACACTGTCCGCTGCCGCCGCGGGTGCGTCAGTGACCCACGTTGACGGCTCGCGGCCGACCGTCGCGTGGGCCCGTCGCAACGCTGAGCTCTCCGGCCTCGCCGACCGGCCGGTCCGCTGGATCGTTGACGACGTCGAGCGGTTCGTGGCGCGCGAGCAGCGGCGCGAACGCCGATACGACGCCGTGATCCTCGACCCACCGAGCTTTGGCCACGGAGGGCGTGGCGGATCAGGCGGCTGGCGGCTAGAGGAACGTCTCGAGGGCCTCCTGGCCCGGTGCGCCGACCTTACCGGAGGCGACCCGGCCTTAGTCGTCCTGAGCGCTCACACACCCGGGTTCGGGCCTGACCGCTTGGCCGGCGAGCTGGCGAGCGCATTCGGGCGCTCGGAGAGCGACGTGGACGCCGGCGAGCTCGGGATCCGGGCCCGAAGCGGGGTGCACCTGCGCCTGGGTGCATACGCGCGCATCATCCGCGGATGACCTCGCCGCTGCCTGCAATCACGTCGCTGACGAACCCCCGCGTGAAGGCCGCGGTCCGTCTTCGTGACCGCCGCGAACGTGAGGCGACGGGGCTGACCCTCATCGATGGAGCCCGCGAGCTCCGCCAGGCGCTCTCAGCCGGGGCAAGCGTTGAAACCGTGTTCGTTGCGCCGTCGCAAGTCCATAGCGACGAAGCTAGGGCGGCGCTCAACGACGTCGAGGACAAGATCCCAGACATCGTCGAGGTGTCGGAGGCCGTGATCGCCAAGTTGGCGTTCGGCGATCGATCGGATGGAATCGTCGCGATCGTCCGGGCCGGTTCGACGGACCTTGAGTCTTTGCGCCTGACGCCCGGCGTGCCCCTCGTCGTCGTGGTAGAAGGCGTCGAGAAGCCGGGCAACCTCGGGGCCATCCTGCGGACTGCCGACGGTGCCGGTGCCAGTGGGTTGATCGCCGCCGATCCCCTTACGGACCTTTTCAATCCGAACGCGGTCCGGGCCAGCCTCGGCACGATCTTCAGGGTGCCGATCGCCGCGGCCTCGACCCTCGCCACACTGGACTGGCTGACCACCCGAGGCATCGTCATGATTGCAGCACGCGTCGACGCGACCAATCCATACACAGATGTCGACATGCGCGAACCCGTCGCGGTCGTGCTCGGCAGCGAAGCGACTGGCCTATCAACCTCGTGGGACGACCCGCGGGTGACGACTGTCCGGATCCCGATGCTCGGGACGGTCGACAGCCTGAACGTGTCGGTCGCCGCCGCGATCATGCTCTACGAAGCCGTCCGGCAGCGCGCGTAACGGTCTCAGCCGAGGAGGCGCACGATCACGCCATGGATACCTTCGACTTCGTCATCATCGGCGCCGGGCCGGCCGGCGAGGCGGCGGCGTACAAGGCCCGTGAGCGCGGCGCGACCGTCGCGATCGTGGACCGCGAGTGGTTCGGCGGCAGCTGTCCCTTCATCGGCTGTCTTCCGTCGAAGGCGCTGCTCTACTCGGCGTCCCGGCACGCGGCCAACTCGACCGGCTACCCGTGGCCGAAGGCCTCCGCCCATCGAGACTTCATGATCAATCGGACGCCGGGCGCAGCCGAGCCGGACGACACGTCACACCAAGAGGCCCTCCAGAAGGCAGGCGCGGTCCCCTACCGCGGTACCGCGCGGATCGTGGGGCGCGGCCACGTCGAGATCCACCACGACGACGCCGTCCACGTGCTGGACGCCCGGAACGTCGTCATCGCCGTCGGCTCCGTCACCAAGGTTCCGCCGCTGCCCGGGCTCGACAAGATCAAACCGTGGACGAATCGCGAGGCGACGCTTGCCACCGAACTGCCGAAGAGCCTCCTCGTCCTCGGCGGCGGGCCGACAGGCTGCGAGATGGCCCAGGTCTACGCCCGATTCGGCGTCCCGACGAGGATCGTCCAGTCCGGCGACCGGCTCATGCCGACCGATCATCCCCGCAACGCCGAGGCCGTCTCGGACGGCCTGCGCGACTCAGGGGTCGAGATCCGCCTTGGTGTCCGGGCCGTCGGCGTGCGACCGTCGGCGGGCAAGGACGGCGCCCATCTCGTCGACCTCGACGACGGATCGACGGCCGAAGGCCACGAGATCCTTCTCGCGGTTGGCCGGGCGTTTCCGCTCGACGACCTCGGCCTGGAGCACTACGGCATCGACACGAGCGGACGGACCGCGATCCCGCGCGACGGGCGCCTGCGAATCGCCGAGGGGCTGTGGGTGATCGGCGACCCCGCCGGACCCGAACTGCACACCCACCAGGCCCACTACCAGGGCGAGATCGCCGTCCGCATGGCGCTCGGCGAGGACGTCAAACCCGACTACCGGGCGCTGCCGCGGGCGACCTATACCGACCCTGAGGCGGCGTTCGTCGGGCTGACCCTCGACCAGGCGCGGTCGTCGGGCCTGGATGCCTTCGAGCTCGTCGCCGAGTACAAGACCTCGACGAAAGGCTACGCCGTCGACGCGAAGACGGGCCATATCACGATCGTCGTCGACCGCGGCTCGCGCGAGCTCGCCGGCGCCGCGATCGCCTGCCCGGACGCGTCGGCAGCAATCCACGAGTGCGTCGTCGCGATCAAGGCGCACGTGACGATCGACGTCCTTGCCGACACGATCCACGCCTTCCCGTCGACCTCGCGGATCTTCAACGGCCTCTTCGCTGACGCCCTCCGCGAGCTCGAGAAATCGCCTGCCCGCCCGTAGCTAGGCTTCGTAGCCGACAGCGCCGTCGACGAGGACGAGACGGGGGCGGGCCGTCGCTAGCGCGCCGCCCGGCTCGACCGGCTCCGTCAGGGCGGCGATCGGCAGGACGACGAGGTCCGCACGCTGGCCGGGAACGAGCCGGCCACGATCGGACTCCCGGGCCGTCAGCGCTGGACCGATGCATGCGGCCCGGATCGCGCGTTCGAGCGTCAGCGCCTCGTGTGGCCCGAATGGCGGCGTGCCGGCCGGCCAGCCCGGGTCGGAGCGGGTGACCGCCATCGCGAGGCCGGGCCACGGGTCGATCGGCTCGACCGGCGCGTCGGTTCCGAAGGCGAGCACTGCCCCGCTGTCCGCGAGCGTCCGCCACGTGTAGCCGTTCGTCTCGGCTCGATCGCCCCACAGGCGGCGCGCGGCCGCGGCGTCGGCCCGGAGATGGATCGGCTGGACCGAGGCCGCGATCCCAGCCCGGGCGAAGCGGCCGCGGTCGTCCGGATGGAGCAGCTGGACGTGTTCGAGACGAGGCATGAGCGGCACGCGACCGACCGTGGGCTCCAGCGCGTCGAGAGCCGTTCGGACGGCGTGATCCCCGATCGCGTGGATGATCGTCGCAATCCCCGCGGCCGCGGCGCGCGACGCGAGCACGGCGAGCCGCTCCGGCGGCGTGATGAACACGCCGCGCTCCGTGCCGGCGGGGAGCGGGTGGTCCGGCTCCGGCTCGATCGGTTGGAGGAGGGCCGCGGTTCGCGAGCCAAGCGTCCCGTCGGCGAAGAGCTTCAGCCAGCCGAGACGGGCCCGATCGACGCCCGGCGCAAGCGGATCGCTGCTCCGCAAGCCGGCTGCGACCGCTGCGTCGATCTGCTCCTCGCGGATGCAGGCGTGAACCCGGAGCGGCAGCCGACCGCCCTCCGCGAGCCGCCGGTACGCCTCGATCCCCGCCCCGAGCCCCTCCTGCAGCGACAGGGCGCCCGGGTCGTGGACTGCCACGACCCCGAGCTCGACGAGCCGTTGGGCGAGCGTGACGATGAGCCGGTCGTAGCGCTCGTCGCTTGGATGAGGGACGTGATCTGTGACGAGCCGGGCCGCTGCTTCGTGGAGCACCCCGGTCGCCTCGCGGCTCTCATCGCGCCGGATGAAGCCACCGGGCGGATCGTCGGTGTCGCGCGAGATGCGTGCCGCCACCAAGGCCGAGCGGCTGGCCCACAGAGCGTGGTGGTCGTGGGCCCACAACGCGACCCGCCGCCCCGGCGCCGCCCGCTCGAGGTCGTCGGCCAGCGGCCAGCGGCTCCATCGGTCGAAGTCCCAGCCGTGGCCCTCGATCCAGTCCTCGGCGGGGAGCCGATCATGAGCCGCGGCGATCAGCGAGAGCCCCGCCTCCAGCGACGCGACCTGGGACAGGTCCACGCTCTCGAGGGCGATCCCGCCGTCGGCGAGATGGAGGTGGGAATCCGTCAGGCCGGGGATCGCGACCTCGTCCGGATCCAGCTCGAAACGGACCGTGAAGGGATCGGCCCGCGTCTCGAGCTGGACGGCCGAGCCCGCGAACGCAACGCGGCCGCGCGTGATCCCGACGGCCTCGACCCAGCCGAAACCGGCATCGCCGGCAAGCGTCGCGATGCGGCCCGTGACGAGCGCCTCGAGGGGCATCGGGTCAGCCCACCTGACCGATCGCGGCGAGGTGGGCGGCGAGGTGTTCCGGATCCTCGATCGGGGCAGGATCCGCGAGGAGAGCGGCGAGCCCGTCATGGTCGAGGCCCGCCCCCAGACCGAGCGCCAGCGCGATCCGCGCTTTCGGGCCGCCCAGGTGGCCGGCGATGAATGCGCCCGCCCGGACCCAGGTCGCTCCCCCACCCGGAAACGCGTAGGCGTCGGTTGCGGCACCGGCAGGGCAGCGCGTCGTGAGCGCGACGGGCAGACCCGCGGCGATCGCACGCTCGGCGGCCGCGAGGAGCCCGGCCGACGTGTTCCCCGCGCCGGTTGCTTCGACGACGAACCCGTCCGCGCCGGCGGCAAGCAGCGCGTCGATCGGCGTGCCGTCCATCGCGACCGTCGCCGTGACGAGGTGAACCCGCTCGGCGGCTCGAGATGCGGCCACGTGCCGCCGCGCCCCGCGACCGCGCGAAACGACAACCGCGCCGCTCTCGTCGATCCGCCCCAGCGGCCCCGCATTCAGGCTCCGGAACGTGTCGAACGCACTCGCGTGGACCTTGATCACGTCGTCGGCCGGTTCGATCGTTTCGGCGAGCACGACGACGACGCCGGCGCCCGTCACGGCTGGCGAAGCGGCGACGCGCACCGCATCCCGCAGGTTTGCCGGCCCGTCGAACGCCGGATGCTCCGAGGTCCGCATCGCCCCGGTGACGACGATCGGCTTGGGGCCCGCGTGAAGGAGGTCGAGGAAGAAGGCCGTCTCCTCGATCGTGTCGGTGCCCTGGACGACGACAGCGGCATCGACGTCCGGGGCGGCCAAGGCCTCCTCGACCGCGTCGTGGATCCCGAACAGGTCGGCGAACGTGAAATGGCTGGCCGGGATGAGCCCGCGATCGATTGCGACGACGTCGGCGATCTTGTTGAGGGCGGGCGTCGTGGCCAGGATCGCCTGCCCCGTCAGGACCGGAACGTTGCCGCCGGCGACTGGGTCGCGGCGCATGCTGATCGTCCCCCCGGTGAACACGACGGCGACGCGCGGCATCGGGCGGGGCCCGCGTCAGCCGGCGCCGGGAGGATCGTCGGACTTGGAGCCCTCACTGGCGGCGTTCGGCACGTCGATCACCTGGGTCACGCCGGCCTGCTCCTCTTCGATCATCTCCCTTGCGTGGTCGCCGGCCGGATCGGGCGTCGGCACCTCCGCGGCCCGCAGGGCAGCGGCGATCGGGTCGCGGGAGCCGACGTCATACCGGGATCCCCGCTCCGCCGGCTTGAGGCTGCCGCGAACGAAGATCGACCCGAGCCCCGCCGCCACGATCGCGATGGCGACCATGGACAGGACGAGCGTCGTGCCGATGGCATCGGCGATCGGTCCAACGATGAGGATCGGCAGGAAAGACGCGACCGAGACGAGCATGTTCAGGACGCCGAACACCCGTCCTCGGACATCCTCCGGGAGGTCCTCCTGGAGCTGCGTCTGGGCCGG
>JANMPL010000400.1:0-3234 GCA_031369845.1 Chloroflexota bacterium | reverse complement strand
CTCACCAGCGCGTGGGCGAGCTCGTGGGCGACGACCGTGCCGAGGAAGCCGAGCGCAGCAACGGCCCCGATCACCCAGGAGAGCGAGGCGTCGGCAGCCGGCTGGAGTGAGCCGAGACGCCCGCCGACTGTGACCGTGACGATCGCAATGATGAAGATCCACGACAGGTGAAGACGGATCTCGATGCCGAACAGTCGGGCGACTGGGACGCCGTTCAACGGGCTGCCTCGGGATGGGCCCGACTCGCCGCGGTTGCTGCGGTCCCTGGTGACGCGGCGGGCCTGCGGGCCCGACGCCCGGCGATGACCGCGACCACGAGGGACAGGGCGATGATCACCGCCCCGACCGCCATCGTCGTCTCCGACCAGAACGCGAACGGGAAGAGCTGGACAAGTCGATCGGTGCCGGGGTCGAACGTGTACGACCCGCCAGCGAAGAACAACCGATGGAAGACTTCGAACGCGGCGTCGAAAGCGAAGAAGGCGACGACCCCGGCGATGACGACGCCGATCACCAGCGCCAGGGCGCCGTTCCGGACTGCCGACCACGCCCGCTCCGGATGGCCGAGCCGCCGCGCGAGGCCGACGGCGACGACGAGTCCTGCGGCTGCCAGGAGGGCGAGCAATCCGAAGCCCGCGAACACGCCGCGCACGTCGCGCATGTGCGACTGCTCGCGCTCGTTGAGGACCGGCGCACCAGCCACAGCGACGTCGAAGTCGGGCGGGCCGAGGACCAGGTCGGCGAGGATGGCGTCGGTGGCCGTTCGCAGCTCGGCGGTCGTGTAGCCGGTCAACTGTTCGGCGCCGGTGCGGCCCTGCTCGAACGAGACCCAGGCCGGCGACAGGAACGGCACGATGGCGATCGCGGTGATGACGGCGGCGGTGGCGATGGCCGTAAGGAGCCCGGCGACGCGCTCCGGCAGGGTGGCGTTCACGCTTGCCATGGTAGTGCCGCCGTCCGAGCGACGCGACCGGGTCGGTCGGTCAGGCGTCCTCGAGCGTCTTGGCCTGCTCCCACCAGCCGATCATCGTCAGGTCGGACGGCTCCTCCATTTTCAGCTCCATCGCCGCCTGGATGATCCGCGCTCGGAACTGGTCGAGGCTCAGTTTGAGAATGTCTCGAAGGCCTTCGATGCCGCCCTGCATCAGGAGCTGGTGCTCATTCGGCCCGAAGCTGGCGAGGTTGAGCATCAGCGCCTCGTCGCGCCAGGCGAGGACGTCGTTCGTCGTCGCGTCGACCTGGTCGGCGAGGGTCTGGCGGCGGGTCTGCGTCTCCGAGACCTCGATCAGGAGGCCGGTGGTGAAGACGCCCTGGCGCTCGAGCCGGCCGAGGTGGACAGGCTCGATCCGGGTCAGCTCGATGATCGGCGGCACTGAGGTTGGCTCCTCCTGAGCGTTGTCGTCCTCGTCGGGCTCATTCTGGCAGCTTGAGCGCAACGGATTTCTTGCCGTGGTGAACGCCACCGCTTCGAAACTGCCGTTTTCGGGTACGGAATGACGATCCTGGGGCTCTGCGTCCGCTCCCGGAGGAATCCGTGCGGCTAGCCGGGTGGACGACGCCTTCCGGCCAGAATCCTGTTCACTCCAGGAGAAAGGTGAATACCTAGCTGGTCGACTTGGTGTCGCTCGCCGCAGGTTCTTCGACCGGCGGCGGTTCGGAAAGCTCCTCGAGCGGCCCCGATCCGTGAAGCTCGACGAGCGTCTGACCGCGTGGGCCGCCGGGGCCCATCTGTCGGTTGGCGACATCGACCTCACCGGAGAAATAGTGCCCGTCCTTCGTTCGCCCCGTCAGCCGGCCCTTCTCAGCGACCTGGAGTGCTGGCATGAGCGCGCGCGCCGACCAGCGCGTGACGCCGCTGTCGTCATCCCAGAGGTCCATCGTCGCGCTGGGCAGGGCAACGCCCGCGAATGTGACATCGAGAAGCGGGAAGCGGCGATGGCTGCTGGGCACGGGTCTACGGTAGCAGGCCCTTCGAGGCTCCACGCACGGCGTCAACTATCACTCGTCAGCCCCGCTTGCTCTTCCGACTCGGTTTGACCAGGCGCACCGGCTCCTTTGCCTGCTCTTCGTTGGTGGCGACGACCTCGTCGATCAGGCGCTCGAGTTCAGTGTCGGAGAGCTTTCGCCCCGCCTTCTCCTGGATCGTCTCGCGACTGACTCGCAGGACCTCGTCGCGCGGTATTCGGAAGCCTCCGACGATGCGGGTCGCCTCGATCTCGCCGTCGCGGATCATCTCGCGGACGCTGCCCGACGATCGGCCGAGGAGCCAGCCGACCTGCATCGTCGAAAGGTGGTCGTCCATGCGTACGGCGGGTGGCTAACTGGCGGGCTTCGCCGGCGTGTCGAGCGGGCGAGCCTCCAGGGGCACGTCCCAGTGCGCCTCGAGGAGCTCGAACCGGCGCTGCTCCTCGGCCTTGAACGACTCCTGGTCTGGGAACAGGCGGCGGGCGATCTCCGCGTCGGTATGTTCCGCGATCGCCGCCCAGTCGCGGTACGTGATCGACACGAGGACGTCCCAGTCGGCCCGGCCGTCGCCATGGAAGCGAGGCGTGGCCATGTGGACGTCGGTGTAGCGGCCGGCCGCCATCTCCTTGCGGAGAATCGGCCAGTGGTTCTTCCGGAACAGCCCGACGAACTCGTCGTGCGCTCCCCACGTTGTTCGGTAGAAATACAGGACCTCGACCGATCCGTTCATGCCGCCGTCTCCTCCTGTGCCGCTGTTCGGAGCAGTTCCCAGGCGCGCTCCACGTGGCGCGCCTCCGTTCGCAGGTTGCCGACCGCGAGCCGGAACGTGGTCAGCATCTCGCCGAGGATCCCGGGCCCGGAAGCGGTGGTGCCGAAATAGGCCAGGAATCCCGGGTGCTGCCAATGGGTCGCGTTCGGTTCGACGAGCCGGCGGTAGTCGTCGAGGATCGCCCCGATCGGTTCGGGCGCCTCGGGGGCAACAGTCGGGAACGACGGCGCGATCGATCCCGGCTCGACCGATGGAAAGACCGCGAAGCGCTCGACCGACGCCAGGTAGTCGGCCATCAGGTCGACCACGGCGTGGCCGCTGCTCGGAAGGCCTCCGGATCCATGTCGAGCAATCCGTCGGTCTGCTCGACGTCGAGCTGGCTTCCTCGGTCAGTCGTCGTCACGCGCCGAGTGTACCGGCGACCGGCCGCCGGACATGGCGAGGCCCCGCGGCAGAGGGTCGCCGCGGGGCCTCGTATCCCCGGAAAGTCGGGTGGTTAC
>JANMPL010000390.1:0-7907 GCA_031369845.1 Chloroflexota bacterium | reverse complement strand
GTCGCGTCGGCAGGAACGAGGGCCTTGGCCTCGAGGGCGTGGCGGACGATCGCCTCCCGAGCGTGGAGGACGTTGAGGTAGCCGCGCTTGATCGCGGTCTGCGCTTCGAGCTCGCGTGAGCCGGCCCGGGCGGATGCCTGGATTGCACACCCGTGTTCGACCATCTCGAGCGCGCGCCTGGCCCGTTCCAGCTCCGCCACGATCCCGTCTCGGACTGCCTCGCCGTCGTGAGGTGGACGGAGCCCGCGACCCTCCTCCGTGTATCGATCGATGGCGTCGAGCGAGGCGGAGAGGTCGTCGGCGACCGCCGCGGCCGCCAGCTGGCCGCGCCGGACCGAGTCGATCCGCTCACTCATCTGGCTGAGCGACGTCTCGACCCGGGAGGCAAGATCGGCGGTCTGGCGCCTGAACCGCTCGACGTCGCGGGTGGCCGCGACGAGACGGCCGGCGCGCCGGAGGAACAGCAGGAAGAACACGCCGAGCGCGAGGAAGGCAACGATCGGCAGCACGACCGCATACTCCATCTCGGTAACCCGACGCCCCGGCCGCCGCGCTCAGCCCGACCGAGCGCGAAGCTCGGCCAGCAGCGCGGGACCGACCTCGAACAGGTCCCCGATGACGACCATGTCAGCGAACTCGGCGATTGGGGCATCCGGGTCGCGATTGACGGCCACGACAGTTTCGGCGGTCTGCATGCCGACCTTGTGCTGGATCGCGCCACTGATGCCCAGGGCGAGATAGAGCTGTGGCTTGACGATCTTGCCCGTCTGGCCGATCTGCTGGGCGTACGGGATCCACCCCGCGTCGACCGCGGCACGGGTCGCTCCGACCGCCCCGCCGAGCTGCTCGGCGATCTCCTCGACGAGCTTGAACCCCTCCGGGCCGCCGACACCACGTCCGCCGGCGACGATGATCCGAGCCTCTTCGATCGGGGCGGCCGCGCCAGCTTCGGCGACGCGCTCGACGACGGCGACAAGGGGCTGCTTGAGGTCGCCAACGGGTTTGACCTCTTCGACGGACCCCGCCGAGGCGGCGGGCTCGGCGGTGACAACGTTCGGCCGGACCGTGACGATCCCGGTCGCGTCGGTGAACCCGCTCGTCGTCGTCAGCTTCCCGCCGAAGACGCTCACATCGATCGTCGGGCCGTTGTCCGCCCATGCGGCTGCGGTCGTGTTCGCGAGGATGCCCCAACCCGTGAGAGCCGAGAGCGCGCCTGCGACGTCGCGGCCGTCCGGCCCGGCACAGACGAAGATGAACTCCTTCGTGTCCGGCTCGAGCACGCCGGCGATCCGATCCGCGGCGACCATCGACCAGGCGTTGTCGGCGGCGGCCGGCTCCGTCAGGGCGAGCACCCGCGGGAGGTACGTCGCGAGCTCCGCGGCAGCGGCCTTCGGGTCCGCCGCAACCACGATCCCCGCGACATCCTGGCCAGCTGCCTCGGCGAGGGTCCGGGCAAGCGTTGCAACCTCGGTCGAGATCCGGGCCAGGCTACCATCCGCCGTCACCTCACCGACGACCCACAGGCCCGCCATCAGACGATCCTCCGCTCGGCGAGGAACTCGACGATCTCGCGCGCGGCCACGTCCGGTGGCTCGCGAACGACGCGTGTCGCCGCGCGCGGCGGCGGCGCCGTCGAGCCGAGCACCTTCGTCGTGGCCACCGATCCACCGACGCTCGCGGCGTCGACCCCGACATCGGCCAGCGACTTCGTCGCGATCTCCTTCGAACGCGCGGCCATGATCCCCTTGAGCGACGGGTAGCGCGGCTCACCGAGGGCCTGGGTGCAGACGACGAGCGCGGGCATCGGCGCCTCGAGGACGTCGTAGCCGGTCGGGCTGATCCGTCGGACCCGGACGGTCTCGGTCTCCTTGTTCGGTTCGATGTTCGCCGCGTACGAGAGGTACGGCAGGCTGAGCAGCGCCGCGACGCCCGCGGGCACGACACCGGCGAGTCCGTCGGACGTGTCGGCGCCGGCGAGAACGAGGTCGTACTCAAGGTCCTTGAGCGCAGCGGCAAGGACGCGGACAGTCGAGACATGGTCCGAACCCGCGAGCGCCGCGTCGGTCACATGGACGCCTCGGTGGGCGCCCATCGCGAGTGCCTTGCGCATCGTCTCCGGCCCGCTCGCGGGTGCCATCGAGACGATCGTCACCTCGCCGCCGTGGGCCTCGACGAGCTTGAGCGCCGCTTCGAGGGCGTACTCATCGTTGGCGTTGACGACGGCCGGCGTCGCGGCCCGATCGAGCCGTCCGTCGGCCCCGAGACGTTCGCTGCCCGCGGCGGGATCGGGCACCGGCTTGACCAGGACGACGATCTGCACGTGGGGTGATCTCCTATGACGGTTTCTTGACGAGGGCGCGGGCGATGACCAGTCGCTGAATCTGTTGCGTGCCCTCGTAGAGCTGGGTGATCTTCGCGTCGCGCATCATGCGCTCGACCGGGAATTCGTCGATGTAGCCGTAGCCGCCGAGAACCTGCACCGCGTCGGTCGTCACCCGCATCGCCGTGTCACCGGCGACGAGTTTACACATGGCCGACCACCGAGCGGCATCGGCGGCGCCTGAATCGATCTCGACGCAGGCCTTGTAGAGGAGCTGACGGGCGGCCTCGGTGCCGGCGTCCATGTCGGCGAGCATCGCGGCGATCATCTGGAACTCGGCGATCGGCTTGCCGAACTGCTTGCGCTCGTTCGCGTAGGCCGCCGCGACCTCCAAGGCCCCCTGGGCGATGCCGACGGCCTGGGCCGCGATCCCGGGCCGGCTCCGATCGAGCGTCCGCATCGCGATCCGGAAGCCGTCGCCCTCGTCGCCGACGCGGTTCGCGTCCGGGACGCGGACACCGCGGAAGCTCAACTCCGCGGTCGGCGAGCCGCGGATGCCCATCTTGTGCTCGATCCGCTCGACCCCGAAGCCAGCCATGTCCTTCTCGACGATGAAGCAGGTCAGGCGCTTGTGACGGGGAGTGTCCGGATCGTCGTTCGTGACTGCGAACACCGTGATCAGGTCCGCGACGCTGCCCTGGCTGATGAAGCGCTTCGCCCCATCGATCAGCCAGTCATCGCCGTCGCGCCGCGCCTTGGTCCGCGTTGCCGCGGCGTCGCTGCCGGACTCGGCCTCGGTCAGGGCGAAGGCGATGAGCGTCCTACCCGCCGCGAGGTCCGGACACCAGCGCTCCTTCTGCTCGTCGGTGCCGGCAAGGAGCAGCGGCAGTGCGCCCAGCTCCTGGACCGCGAGGATGAGACCGCTCGTGGCGCACACGCGGCTGATCTGCTCGATGGCGAGGCAAACGGTCAGGAGTTCGCCGCCGAGACCGCCGTATTGGGTCGGAAACGGCAACCCGAGGATGTCGTGCGAAGCGAGCAGCTCCTTGATGTCCCACGGGAACTCGGCGGTCTTGTCGATCTCTGCCGCCCGGGGCGCGATCTGCTCGTCGGCCAGCACCCGAACCGCGTCTCGGAGCATCTGCTGCTCTTCGGTCAGGCGGTACGTCCCGGCAGCTCGGGTAGCGGACGTGGGCTCAGTCACCTCTCGCATCGTAGCAGCGTCACGGGGAGCGGCCCACCTTGCAGAATTGCCCGGAGCGACTAGGCTTCCCACGTACGGCGTGGTCGGCACCGGGGGCTAGCACACCAGTCGTTGAGGGCATTCTCGTGGATCAGACTTCCCAGATTCTCCTGCTTGTCGGCGCCGTCGCGCTCCTAGCCCTGGCGGTCGTGCTGATCCTTCGCCGCCGGCGGCTGGAGCGGCAGGCCGCGACTCGCGAGAGCCCGTTCGCAGTCTCAACCGAAGGCGAGAAACGCTGCCCGAACTGCGGGATGGGCAACCTCTGGACCGACCGCAACTGCATCAGCTGCAAGGCCCGCCTGCCCGGCTGAGCGGCCGAGCGCCGTGGAGCGCCGTGGCGCTGCGGCGGACCGATCGTCCGATATCGAACGTCGCTGGAACTCACTTCCGTTCCCCTCGATCGTCCGATTCCGGATTCCGATCTCGGACTGTCGCGCGGGACGAGAGTGACTTGGCGCGACGTGCGATATCGGAGCAATTCGCCTGCCGCGGAGCTACTGCAGAACTGGCAGTGACCGACCCGCAGGCTGCGAAGGTGCCAACGAGTCGGCAAGGATCTCGGCGATATCGCGGGCGCTGACGGTGCCGGCGGACGACGGGGCGGACGACGCGGCATCGGCCAGGCCGTCCTTCATCATCACCATGCAGAACGGGCAGCTCGTGGCGACGGTCTCGGCACCGGTCTCGAGGGCCTGACGCGTCCGCTCGGCGTTGATCCGGGTGCCGCGCGTCTCTTCCATCCACATCCGACCGCCGCCGGCACCGCAGCAGAACGTGTTTTTGCCCGACTTCTCCATCTCCCGCAGCTCGACGCCCGGGACGGAGCCCAGCACGTCCCGCGGAGCGGCGATGACGCCGTTGTAGCGGGCCATGTAGCAGGAGTCGTGGAAGGTCACGGAGCTGGTTGGGCCCTCGTCGGCGACCCGCAGCCGCCCGTCGGCGAGGAGTTTCTGGAGATAGACGGAGTGGTGCTGGACTGCGAACGTCCCGCCGAGCTGGCCGTACTCGTTGCCGATCGTGTTGAAGCAGTGGGGGCAGGCGGTGACGATCGTGCGCTCCCCCATCCCGTATCGGTTGAGCGTTTCGACGTTGCCCGAGGCGAGGATCTGGAACACGTAGTCGTTGCCCATCCGGCGAGCCGGATCGCCGGTGCACGATTCCTCCTGGCCCAAAACCGCGAACCGGATCCCCGCCGCCGAGAGGCACGTCGCGAAGGCCCGGGCGACCCGCTTATTGCGCTCGTCGAACGCCGCCGCGCAGCCGACCCAGTAGAGGACCTCGAGCTCGTCGAGCCGCCCCTCTGCGGCCATCGATGCCAGCGTCGGGACCTCGAACGGCAGGCCCTTCGTCCAGTCGAGCCGCGTCGAGGCCGGCTGACCCCACGGATTGCCCTGGCCCTCCATGCCTCGGAACGCGCCCGCGAGCTCCGCCGGGAAGCGCGACTCCTCCAGGACGAGGTTTCGCCGCAGCCCGACGATCTTGTCGACGTGCTCGATGAGCACCGGGCAGGCCTCGACGCAGGCGCCGCAAGTGACGCAGTCCCATACGGCGTCGTAGGGAATCGCCTCGTCGACGATCGGAGCCGCCATCCGCTCCGCGGCAGGGGTCGCGCCGCCGAGGCCGTAGGTCTCGCGCACGATCGGCGAGTTCGGGATCAGGTCGAGCCCGTGCTCCGCTTCGACCGACATGTCCCGGATGCCCATGATGAATGTCTTCGGGTTGAGCGGCTTGCCGGTGTTCCAGGCGGGACACGCCTCCTGGCAGCGGCCGCACTCGGTGCACGTGAAGCCGTCGAGCAGATCCTTCCAGCCGAGATCCTGGAGCGACTTGAGCCCGAATGTGGCGTCCTCGAGCTCGAGGTCCATGGCCGGCAGCTCGCCACGCGGTCGAAGCTTCCGGAACCAGATGTTCGGGAAGGCGGTCGCGATGTGGAGGTGCTTCGAGAACGGCAGGTACACGAAGAACGCCGCCACGAGGGCAATGTGGGCCCACCAGAGGCCGACGAAGCCGACGTCGAGCGCCGCGGGCGAGAGTGACCCGCGGAGCGGACCGGCAAGGGCGGCCGACACGAACGCCCCCGGCTGGTCGCCGTGGCGAGCGAACTCGAACACCTCGGCGAACAGCTCGGACGCAACGACCCCGCCGATCATCGACAGGATCACGAGCGCGTCGCGATTGAAGGTCAACCGCCGCGGGCGAGACACGAGCCGGCGCCAGAACGCCCACAGGATCGAGACGATCACGATCACCGCGACCACGTTCTGCATCGCCGAGATCGCCGCCCAGAGCGCTCCATCGAGCGGCGCCGAGAGGATCGTCTCGATGATCCCGCCGGTCACGACGTTAGCCGTCCCGATCGTGAGAAGGACGAACCCCCAGAAGATCCCCGCGTGCATCACGCCGGCCCGGAGATCCTTGAACATCTTCGTCTGGATGACGGCGTACTCGATGAGGCCGACAAGCCGGGCGCCGATCTGGCCGAACGGGCGCGGCTGCTCGACCGCGGGTCGGGTCGAGGCGAAGACGCGGAGGTGGCGAGCCATCGCCAGGAGAAAGATGACCGCCGCTCCCCAGAAGACGACGAATACGAGCGGATAGCCCGGCACGTCGGCGAAGACGGGGAACATCACTCGTGCTCGTCTGGAAAGGCGACGACGCGCGGGTCCGAGACCTCCGACGCGGGCGTGGCGGCCCCGGGCGCGGCGTCCCGGGCGGCCGACCCGTGGTCGAACGGCCCGGCCAGCGTCTCGAGGGCATGGTCGAGGACGGGGACGATGGCCTCGAGCGACTCGAGAGCGCCCTTCGGGCTACCCGGAAGATTGACGATCAGCGCCCGGCCAAGCACGCCGACGACCGCTCGGCTCAGATCACCATCGGAGTGTGCCGACGGCCCTCGGCCCGCATGGCCTCAGCCAGCCCCGGCACCTCATAGTCGACGACGGCCAGAGTCGCCTGCGGCGTCACGTCCCGCGGCGTCAGGCCCGTTCCGCCGGTCGTGACCACGAGCGTGTGGCGCGCGGCGGCGGACCGCAGAACGGACTCGATCATGGCCTGGTCGTCCGGCACCTCGTCTCGCTCGACCTTGAAGCCAAGCGCCATGAGGCGCGCCGCGACCGCGGCGCCGCTCGAGTCCTCTCGTTCACCTGCCGCGCCGCTGTCGCTCGCTGTGAGGACAAACGCCCATCCCCCGCTCACGCCGGTCCCCGCCGCTTGCCCCCGATCCGCCCGGCGGCCCGATCGCCAGGCTTACGAAGGTCCGGCCCCTGTTCCGTGTCCGGGTCAGGCGGGCGGTGCCACTCCCCGCTCCGGCCGCCGCTCTTCGAGAGGAGCCGGACCGCACGGACCTCGACGCCGCGCTCGACGCCCTTGACCATGTCGTAGATCGTCAGCGCGGCAACCGATGCCGCGGTGAGCGCCTCCATCTCGACCCCGGTCGGCCCCGTCGTAGCCGCTTCGGCGCGGACGCGGAGCACCCCGGCCGCCCGATCCGGCGTCACCGCGACGACCAAGTCCGTGAGCGCAATCGGGTGGCAGAGCGGAATGAGGTCGCTCGTCCGCTTGCCGGCCATGACGCCGGCGAGCTCGGCCACGCCCAGGACGTCGCCCTTTGGCCCGCCCCCGTCGATCACCAGGCTCATCGTCTCCGGCGACACGGCGACGAGCGCCTCGGCGACGGCTCGGCGCGCGGTGACCGCCTTCTCGGTGACGTCGACCATCCGCGGCCGGCCGCTGCGGTCGACGTGGGTCAGCCGGCGGCGCTCGGTTCGCGGTGGCGTTTTCTGGGCCATCGATCCTCCAAGGTCAGTGAGATCAGATCAGATCAGCCGGCGTCGAGCCACCACAACTCCAGGTCCGAACCGGCGTCGAGCGTATCCTGCGCCTCCGGGACCACCGCCAGCGCGTCGGCGGCGGCAAGGGCCGAGATGACGTGGCTCCCCTGCCCCACCGAGCCGCCGGCGAGTCGGACGTGGACGCGGCCACGTTCGTCGCGAACCGGCGACCCGGTCGCGTCGCGCTCCGCGATGACCCGGATGAAGGCCCGCCGCCCGTGGCTCTTCGTTACCGGCTCGTCCAGGACGGCGCGATCGACTGGGCGCAGGAGCCGATCGGACCGGTGGCCGGCGAGTGCCCGGATCGCCGGGCGGACGAAGAGCTCGAACGTCACGAAGCTCGAGACCGGGTTCCCGGGCAGCCCGAACAAGAGGGTCTTCCCGCCGTCGGGTCGGTCCGCGACGCCGAACACGAACGGCTTGCCAGGCTGAACAGCGACCCGCCAGAGGTCGATCCGGCCGATCTTCTCGAATGCGAGCTTGACGACGTCATACGGCCCGACCGACACGCCGC